>CALUWZ010000046.1 GCA_944324625.1 uncultured Mailhella sp.
GATACCATTCTGGAACGTGCCCAAATTTTAAAGGTTAAACCGCAGATCGGCGTACGCGTAAAACTGAGTACAAAAGCCACCACAGGCCACTGGGCGGAATCAGGCGGCGAACGCTCTTCATTCGGTCTGACATCCGCACAGATCATTGATGTTGTTGACACGCTTAAAAATGCCGATATGCTTGACTGCCTCAAACTTCTTCATTATCATTTGGGCTCGCAAATCCCCAATATCCGTGATATCCGCACTGCCGTTATGGAAGCGGCAAGAATTTATGCGGGTCTTGTTCAGGAAGGTGCCGCCATGGGCTATATTGACCTTGGAGGCGGCCTTGCCGTAGACTATGACGGCTCCCATACCAATTATGTAAGCTCACGAAACTATTCATTAAGCGAATACTGCACCGACGTGGTGGAATCCGTTATGACCATTTTGGACGAACAAAATATTCCCCACCCCCATATTGTCACGGAATCAGGCCGTGCCACAGTAGCCTATTACAGCATTCTGCTTTTCAATATTCTTGACGTCAGTCTGATTGAGGTTGGCAGCCTTCCCGAAACCCTGCCCGACGATACGCCCGATTCAATCCTCAATCTCAAAGAAGCATTGGAAAACGTCAATCCCCGAAGCCTGCAGGAATGTTACAACGACGCCATGTATTATTATGACGAAATCCGTCAGCATTTTATTACGGGCCGCGTAACCCTGCGCGAAAGAACCTTGGCAGAACGCTATTACTGGGCAATTATGCGCTCCATTGCCGAAGAAAAAGAAAAACTCAAGTCCGTTCCCAAGGAACTGCATGACATTGACGCAAAACTTGCCGATATTTATTACTGCAATTTCAGCGTATTCCAATCTCTTCCCGACTCTTGGGCCATTGATCAGGTATTTCCCATCATGCCCGTGCACCGGCTGAACGAATATCCTGAACGCCGCGGCATTCTGTCAGACATGACCTGCGACAGCGACGGCAGAATTGACAACTTTATCGATATGCAGGGCATGAAAAACACCCTTGAGCTGCACCCCATGGAAAACGGCGACGAATATTATCTCGGCGCATTTTTGGTGGGAGCCTATCAGGAAACTTTGGGCGATCTGCATAACCTGCTCGGCGATACCAATGTGGTTTCCATACGGGTTATGGAAGACGGAACCTATGAATTTGTCCGTGAAATCAGCGGTGACTCAGTTTCAGACATTCTGGCCTACGTTGAATACGATCCCAGAAGAATTATGGAAAACATCCGCCATAATGCAGAGCGTGCCGTCCGCAATAAAACCATTACCCCTGCTGAGCGCTATTCCATTATGCAGGCCTTTGAAAACGGCATGCGCGGATATACGTACTTTGAAAGATAATTAACCCCTAAAAGGAGAATAAAATGGCAAGAGTTTTAATCATCGGTGCCGGTGGTGTAAGTTCTGTTGTAGTGCATAAGTGTGCACAGGCTAAAGAAGTTTTTACCGAAATCCATTTAGCCAGCCGTACAAAATCCAAATGCGACGCAATCGCAAAATCAGTAAAGGAACGCTATGGCGTTACCATTGAAACTTCTGCTGTTGACGCTGACAATGTTGCCGAACTTGTTGCTTTGATTAATAAAGTTAAACCGTATATGGTTATCAACGTTGCTCTGCCCTATCAGGATTTGACCATTATGGACGCCTGCCTTGAATGCAACGTACACTATCTCGATACTGCCAACTATGAACCCATTGACCTTGCCAAATTTGAATATAAATGGCAGTGGGCTTACCAAGACAAATTTAAGGAAAAAGGCCTTATGGCACTTCTCGGCAGCGGTTTTGACCCCGGCGTTACCAACGTATTCTGCGCTTACGGCCAAAAGCATTTGCTGGATGAAATCCATGTTCTTGATATTATTGACGCAAACGCTGGCGATCACGGCCTTCCTTTTGCCACCAACTTCAATCCTGAAATCAATATCCGCGAAGTAACCGCACGCGGCCGTTACTGGGAACGCGGAGAATGGGTGGAAACAGATCCGCTTTCATGGAAAATGAGCTTTGATTTTCCTGACGGAATCGGCCCCAAAAACTGCTATCTCATGTACCATGAAGAATTGGAATCCCTTGTGCAGAACCTCAAAGGCATTCGCCGCGCACGTTTCTGGATGACATTCTCCGACAATTATCTCAACCACCTGAAAGTTTTCGGCGGTGTCGGTCTTCTTGGAATTGAACCTGTTGAATACCAAGGCCAATCCATTGTGCCAATCCAGTTCCTTGCCAAACTTCTTCCCGACCCTGCAAGCCTCGGACCGCTGACCAAGGGCAAAACATGCATTGGCTGCGTCATGCAGGGCGTAAAAGACGGCAAAGAAAAAACCTACTATGTATACAATATCTGCCAGCACGAAGCCTGCTATGAAGAACTTGGCTCCCAAGCCATTTCCTATACCACAGGCGTTCCTGCCATGATCGGCGCCATGATGATGGTTCAGGGAAAATGGATGAAGCCCGGCGTATGGAACATGGAACAAATGGACCCGGACCCGTTCATGGAGCAGCTCAATATTTACGGACTTCCATGGCAAGTAACTGAAATCAAAAAATAATTATTATAAAGGTCAAACTATATCAGTTTGACCTTTTTTATTTCCTATGACAGAAGATAAAATTTATAATAACGAAAAAATGAATAAGCCCGAAAAGCTTTATGAAATAGTCAATAAGCAGATCAAGTACAAATCAATGGTACTTGAACTTGGCTGTGCTGCAGGAAGCTTTGGCGAATATTTACATTTTAAAAGAAAATGCACTGTAATAGGTGCAGACATATCTAAACTGCAATTGGACATTGCACGGCAAAAAAATGCTTATGACAAATTATTCCATATAGATTTAAACAAGCTAAACAATGAATTTGCCGAATATGCCAATTATTTTGATGTAATATTATTAACAGATGTTATTGAACATTTAACGGATGTTGAAAATCTTTTTTTAAAAATAAAACCGTTATTGAAAAAAGACGGCATAATCATTGTTTCAGTTCCAAATATCACGCATCAATCCATTAAGCTGTCTCTTCTTTTGGATGAATTTGATTATACGCCCTGCGGAATTTTAGACAGTACCCATGTTAAATTTTATACTGCAAAATCTGCAAAAGAACTGTTCAATAAAGAGCAATTAAAAATTATTGATTTTGCAGTCATGATTAATGATTCTTTAACTGCGGACTGCAACATTAACATAAGCAATATTCCGCAAGAAATTCTGGATTATGTAAAAAATACAAGGTGTGCCTTACATTACCAATATATTTTTACTTTAATCCCCGAAAAAAATGCCAAACCGCATAACGACAGATTCATGGAACCTATTTTGACAAAAAAATTAATATAAAATAAGCCTTATAATATAAGGCTTATTTTTTTTGCATCAATTACAATCGCAGCAAAACAATTCCGCACATTAAAAGAGCTATGCCCAAAAATGCGGATTTATGCATTCGCTGTCCAAGCAAAACCCAACCCGAAAGACTGGTTCCCAGAATGCCGAAACAGCCCCAAAGAGCATAGGCAACCGCCAAATCCAGTTCTTTAACGGCAACAGAAAGCAGGCCAAAAGCAATCCCGACACATGCCAATGCAACAAATCCTAAAGTTTTTTTCTTAAAACCATTGGATTTTGCCAATAAAACATTAGCAATGATATCAAGGACCGCGGAACAAAACACCAACAAAACAGAAAAAGAAAAAAGCTGCGCAAACATATTTTCTCCTTATTCTGCTTTTGCTTCGCTTGTGTCTGTTCCGTGATGAACCAAAAATCCGCCGAACAGAACACAAAGCAAACCGATTGTTTTTATAAAATCAAGCTGCTCACCGATAACCAAAACTGAAACGGCAACAATAATCACAAGTCCGAGCGCATCCCAAAGGGCAAACGCAACCCCTATGGGCAATGCCATGGTTGCGCGGGAAAGACAATAATACGAACAGGCAATGCAGCCCCACATAACAACAAGTCCAAGCTGTGAGCCGAACGCAAAATCCCAAGAATGGGAAACTTTCATAATGGATGTTCCGCTTACTTCAAACAATATGGAACAGCAAAGAAAAAGCCAATGAACCCAAGTAACTTTAACTGACATGATCACTCCTTATAATTTGATAAAAAATTAAATAAGAAGCGACTCCTTAAAACAAGGTGAATAAAGCTAAAAAAAGCGTAAGACGGTGCAGTGACTTATAATAAAAATACATTTTATAAACTGAGCAAAATTTTCTGCGCCTGCACAGAAACAGAACTTTGCGGCAAATCTTCTTTGGAACAATAAGGATTTTCTTTTTTATACTGAATAATTTCTTCCAAAATCTGCAGAGCATGTTCAATATGTTCCACCCAAGCCGTACAGGCTCCGTACAGCATAAGCCCCGGAGATTCCAAAGGTCCCCTTATTCCCAAAACAGGTTTTTGACTTCCGAAAGCTATACCGACCTCAACGCCTGCATCTTGACCCGACGTTCCCAAATAAACAAGAAAATCTGCTTCCCTGCAGGCATTGGCACAAAAAATAAAAACTTCGCCGCCATGATCGGTATCCATCCACTCACGGCGCTTTTGCGCATTCAGGCCTTCGGGCGGAGTTGCTTTCAGCGTCCAGTCCAAAATTTCATAGCCCATGGCACGCATGCTTTTGCCTAACAAGCGCACGGCATGAATATTTTTAAAGGAAGAAGCGATATAAACTTTCAGCATATATTTTGTGGGGAATTTTTTTCCCCACTCCTTTTATCCCAACCAATTTTTCAGCTCATCAAGCTGCTTTTTCACGGAAACAGGACCTGTTCCGCCGCTGACATTGCGGCGTTTCACTGCCGTAAAGTAATCAAGAATAACATAAACGTCATCCGTAATTTCAACATTGTGGCCATCGCACAAATGATTGAAATCCTCAAGGGACAAATCCTCAAGAGCAAGCCCCCGTTCTTCGGCAAAAGCGACGGCACGGCCGGTGATATGATGAGCTTCTCTGAACGGAATGCCCTTTGTCACCAAATAATCGGCAAATTCCGTGGCATTCAAAAATCCTGCTTTAAGAGCTTTTTCCATTCTGTCGGCACGAAAACGTATGCCCCGAAGCATATCTTCCATAATGCTCAAGGAAGTCTGCACGGTTTTATCCGTATCCATAAAAGGAATTTTATCTTCCTGCAGATCACGGTTATACGTCAGCGGCAGCCCTTTCAAGGTAGTGAGCAGATTCATCAAATTACCGTAAACACGGCCCGTTTTTCCGCGCATGATTTCCGCAACGTCAGGATTTTTCTTCTGCGGCATAATGGAAGAACCCGTAGAATGGGCATCAGACAGATAAATAAAAGAAAACTGCGGATTTGCCCACCAAATCAGCTCTTCGCAAAAACGGGACAAATGCATCATAATCACAGATCCCGCAAACAATGCTTCAAGCACATAATCACGGTCCGCCACAGCATCCATGCTGTTTTTGAAAATTCCGTACATATCAAGCTGATCCGCAACAGACTGAGGATTCAGATTATATGTTGTTCCTGCAAGGGCGGCAGCGCCTAACGGACTGATTCTGGCTCTTTTTTCGCATTGTTCAATGCGCTCAACGTCACGCTTGAACATCCAAGCATAGGCAAGAAGATGATGAGCAAGGCTGACAGGCTGTGCAGGCTGCATGTGCGTACAGCCCGGCAAAAGAACTCCTTGATTCTCTTCTGCCCTGTCTGCCAAAGCTTTAATTAAATTTTTGGCGAGCACTGCCCAATTGCGCAGCGCATCGGAGGTATACAGACGAAGATCAAGGCAGCACTGGTCATTGCGGCTTCTGCCGGTATGCAGTTTTTTACCGACTTCACCCACAATTTCCGTAAGACGTGTTTCAATATTCATGTGCACGTCTTCCAGTTCCTGCTTCCAGACCAATTTGCCGCTTTCGATTTCTTCAAGAACGGCATCAAGCCCTTTGCACAGGGTTTTTGCCTCATCATCAGTCAAAATACCCTGCTCGGCAAGCATTGCGGCATGCGCCTTAGACCCCATAATATCCTGTTTATACATTTTGGTATCAAAAGAAATGGATTCGGTATATGCTTCCACTTCTTTGGAAGTGGATTCCTTAAAACGTCCGCCCCATGGTTTTTCTTTTGCCATAAACACCCCTGTTATTTTAAAAATCCCCTCTATTTGCATAAAGGGGATTTTAACGGTTATATTTTTACGAAATTAATATTTTTTTACACGATCGGCATAACCGCGGATACGAAGACCCTGAAGGCGGATAAAGCCTGCAGCGTCTTTATGGTCGTATGTAGCGCATTCTTCAAATGTAGCAAGATCATGGCAGTACAGGCTGTTGGGAGAGAAGCGGCCGACGGGCCAAGCCATGCCTTTGTAAAGTTTAAGACGGACTTCGCCTGAAACGCCTTCCTGCGTTTTGTCAATAAGAGCCTGCATGGCTTCCCGTTCGGGGGAGAACCAAAAACCGTTGTAAATAGCGGCTGCATAGCGGGGCAAAATGGTTGCGCGGGCAGCAAGCGCTTCGCGGTCAAGGCAAATGCCTTCAAGATCTTGGTGAGCAATATACAGTACGGTGCCTGCGGGAGTTTCGTATACGCCTCTGGATTTCATGCCCACAAAGCGGTTTTCCACCATATCAAGGCGGCCGATACCGTGTTTGCCTGCAATTTTATTGAGGGTAAGCATGATGTCCATAGGTTTCATGAAATTGCCGTTAATAGCAACTGCGTCGCCTTTTTCAAAGGTAATGGTAATATATTCAGGCTCATTGGGAGCTTTTTCCACCGGAACAGCCATAATATAGGAACCTTCTTCAGGTTCTGCCCATGGGTCTTCAAGTTCTCCGCCTTCAAAGGAGCAGTGCAGCATATTTCTGTCCATGCTGTAATGCTTGCTGCCTGAAGTAAGGGGAATATCATACTTTTCCGCAAATTCGGTAAGAGCGGTTCTGGACATCAAATCCCATTCGCGCCAAGGAGCAATAACACGAAGTTCAGGGGCAAGAGCATTGATGGCAAGTTCAAAACGAACTTGGTCGTTGCCTTTTCCCGTTGCACCGTGAGCAATGGCGCTTGCGCCTTCCTGTTTTGCGATTTCAACAAGACGTTTTGCGATAAGCGGTCTTGCCACGGAAGTACCCAAAAGGTATCTTCCTTCATACATGGCGCCTGAACGGAGCATGGGGAAAATATAATCACGGGCAAACTCTTCTCTCAAATCTTCAATATACGCTTTGCTTGCACCTGTTTTGAGAGCCTTTGGTTCAACGCCGTCCAAATCCTCTTCCTGACCAAGGTCGGCAGTCATGGTAATTACTTCATAATCATGATGAACCTGAAGCCATTTTAAAATAACGGAAGTATCCAAACCGCCTGAATAAGCAAGAATAACTTTTTGTTTGCCTGCCATTATATTTTTCCTCCAAAGGTTTTATAACTTGATTTTTGACGCAGAATACTTTTTAATGCGCTGGTGTATAATACGTTTTTCTTGGTCAAATGTAAAGAATAAAACCCAAGCACAGCCATTTTAAATCTGCCGCTGCAGCCTGTCTGCATGCTGCACCGTGCATGCATATATTAATTTTATGGAAAAAGAAATTTATCAAAGCCCTTACAGAACATACCGCACAGAAAAAACACATACGTCTTCTGAGCAAAAAATCCAAATTATTGTAGAAGAAACCGATCTGCTGCTGACGCTTACGGACAAAGCAGACAAAGAAGAAATAGCAGCGTTCTGTTATCGGGAAATTCGGGAAATCAGAAATTTAATAAAATGCTGGGTAACCATGTACCCGCAAATACAGCACAGCCTTGAGCCTGTTCCCTGTCCTTCAAATACTCCCCTCTGCATTCAGATGATGTGCAAAGCAGGACAGCTTGCCCATGTAGGACCTTTTGCCGCCGTGGCCGGAACCATAGCCCAATTCATTGCCGCAAAACTGCATGCATATCTGACGGAAAAAAAGCTTCCGTCCGATGTTATCGCCGAAAACGGAGGAGATATTTTTTGCTGTTCCGAAAAAGAGCGCATTATCGGCATTTTGGCAAACCCCAAAGAACAGTGCACTGTCGGCATTAAACTGAAAAAAGAGCAGTTTCCGCTGTCAATCTGCTCCTCTTCCGCAACAATCGGCCACAGTCTCAGTTTCGGAAACGGAGATTTGGCAGTAGTACTGGCCAAAAACGCAAGCCTTGCTGACGCCCTTGCCACCCGCTACGGCAATCTGCTGAAATCAAAACAGGATATTAACATTGTTTTGGAACAGGCAAAAAAAGATAGCAAACTGAAAATAGAAAACAACCCTTTCGGCGGTGACAGCGGAGAAACAGGAGTATCTGGCGTTTTCCTGCAGATTGACGGCAGCATAGGGGCATGGGGCGAGATTGAACTTACTGCCATTCGATAACAAAAAATCAATGTATCATTCACGGTACAAAAACAAATCCTTGTGCCGGCATATTATGTTTCAGAAAATAAAACTGTTTAATTAAAGCAGACAAATAAAAAATCCTGACGAAGAAAATTTCCTTTTCTGTCAGGATTTGCCATAATTTTATCCGAAAAATTTTCAACGGAAATTTGACAGCCGCTTCCGCAGCAATCAGACACAGTCTCATTTTCAGAAACGGGAATTTGGCAGCCGCAGCAGCCAAAAACGCGAGCCTTGCAGACGCCCTTGCCGCCAATTACGGCAGTCTGCCAAAATCACAACCAGATAGTACTGTTTTGAAACAGAAAAAAACCGCAAGCTGATAACAAATATTAAACGACAAAAAGTCCCAAAAAGGGACTTCGTGTCATTAAAAATTTTGCAAGTAAAAAATTACTCTGCTTTGCCGATAGCGTTAACAGCTTTAGCCAAGCGGGAAACTTTACGTGCAGCTTTTTTCCAGTGAATTACGCCTTTGCTTGCGCTTTTGTCAAGGGCAACGGTTGCGCCTTTGAGAGCTTGTTCGGCAGCGGCTTTGTCACCGTTCATAATAGCGGTACGTACTTCTTTTACGAGGTTTTTCATACGGGTACGTGCAGCACGGTTGCGGGCATTACGTTTAACGCTTTGTTTGTGACGCTTGATAGCAGATTTATGATTAGCCACGAAATCCTCCAAAAAACGGAATTATATCCATTTAACGTTATTTGTTCTCATGTGAGAAATTTTTTTATACATAATAAGCAAGATTGTCAAGTAATAATAATACGTTTTAAAGACAATCTTGCAAAAAACTTTTTATGTCCGCTTTAGATTTGCAAATTCGCAAAATCAGCCATGCGGTTCATGCGGCACATAATGGCAAAAAGCAAATTCATACGGTTTTCACGGATTTTTTTGTCTTCAGCCATAACCATAACTTTATCAAAGAACGCATCCACAAGCGGACGGAGCTTTGCCATGGCGTCCATAATCGGCATAAAATTGTTGTTCGCAAAATGCGTGTCAAAAATTCCGACAAAAGTCTGAATGCCTTGGGCAAGTTCTTTTTCCGCATCATTTTCAAAAAGAGCTTCGTCAAACGTGCCTGTCAGAGCATTTTCCGCTTTAGCCAAAATATTGGTCATACGTTTCAAAACCTGAGCATTTTCCGTAAAATCGTCTTTACGCATGAATGATTTCAAGGCATTGAGGCGTTTTTCCGTCGCCCAGATATTATCGGCTTCCAATTTGCCGTCGGTATTTTTGCCGTTCATGACAGCATCAACAACCAGCGTTTCATTGCCTGCGCCCACAAAATAATGTTTCAGACGGGCTTGGCAGAACTCAAGCAGTTTTTCCAAAGTTTCTTCTTTGCCAAATTTCCATTTAATATCATCGGCATAGAAAGAATAAGCCTTTTCAAACAGTTCCGTCAGCTTTATGTCATAGCCGAATTCAAGCAAAATTCTGGAAATGCCGAGGGCAGCACGGCGAAGAGCATAGGGGTCGGCCGTACCCGTCGGAATATTGCCAAGCCCGAAGCAGCCAACCAATGTATCTGCTTTGTCAGCCATGGAAAGACAGGCCCCCAAATCACTCATGGGCAGCATGCTGTCAGGGCCCGTAGGCAGATATTGTTCTTTAAGAGCCATGGCAAAAGGCGGTTCATAACCTTCTTTCAATGCATAAATGCTGCCCATAATGCCTTGGAGCGTGTCAAACTCTCCAACCATTTTGGACATAAGGTCAGCCTTGCACCAGCGGCCTGCCCTTTGGGCAAGCTCCACGCCGTTGTCAAGATGATCACCGCCGCGGAGATCAACCTTTTCACCGAGCCAGCCGCAAAGCTGTTCAAGACGGCGGCTCTTGTCCCCCATAGAACCGAGAGGACCCAAGAAAATAACATTGTCAAGCATGGGAACCCATTTCCCGAAACTGTCTTTAAGATCTTCTTTCCAGTAGAAACGGGCATCTTCAAGTCTTGCCCTTACCACGCGTTCCCAGCCGGCACGGACAACTTCGATATCTTCAGGCTCAATATTGAGAACTGTCAAAAATTTATTCAGAAGCTTCTTGTCCTGACCCTGAATGCCGAAGCATTTTTGATGATGTTCAATGGTAGTCAAAATAACTTCTTTGGGAAGTTCAAGGAAACTTTCGTCAAAACTGCAGATAATAGGCACTGCTTTTTCAACCAGTCCCTGCACTTCGTCAAGCAAATCGTTTTTCCAGATAATGCTGGCGCCTGCTTTCAAATCCGCAACAAGAGCATTGCCCGTATCAATAATATATTGACGGCGTTTCTGCGCATCACAGACAATCTGGCTTTTTTCAAGAAGAACGCCTTCAAGATCATCGGCATGTCCCAATACATAGGGGCCGAAACCATGAATTCTGTGGCCGTATGTCTGATTGGAAGAGGTTACGTCACCCACTTGGAAAATAATCGGCAAATGGTCAAGCATGGCAAGAATCCACTGCAGAGGGCGCGCATAGGCAAAGCTTTCTTCACCCCAGCGCATGCGTTTTGGGAAAGGCAAAGCGGCAATAATCTGCGGGCATATTTCTTTCAGAACTTCTTCAGCTGTTTTTCCGCCGCTTTTTTTGTTAACGGCAATATATTCGCCTTTTTCGGTCTGTTTGCGTACAATATCGTTTTCGCCTGCTCCCTGACCGCGGATAAATCCCTGACCTGCTTTGGTAAGACTGCCGTCCTTGTCATACGCAATGGATACGGCAGGTCCCATAACCAATTCTTCAAGCATGGGCTGAACTTTTTCCAGATTGTATATATGCAGTATGGCTCTTCTCGGCGTGCTGTGCGCTTCAATTTTTTCATAGCCGAGACGGCTTTCTTTGAGAAGTGCGGCAAAGCGTTCCTTAAGTTCATTTTCGGTATTCTGCAAAAAACGGGCAGGAATTTCTTCAGTACCTATT
>CALUWZ010000047.1 GCA_944324625.1 uncultured Mailhella sp.
TTTGAAGCCATTACTGCATTTAAAAGTTCAGTCGCCACAGTTAATGCACCTTTCGCTTTAACGACTGCATAAATTTGGAAAATACCCCTGTTTTTTCCTCTTTCGCAGCCAAACCGGACGCTTGCTCAGACTTTGTTTCTTTAGGAGCAAAATCCGTCCGCTCTGCACGCAGTTCCGGCAGACTTTCTTCGGAGGACATTGTCAGGGCAGATAATTCACCGCCGCCGATTTTTTCTTCAGCAGAAAAACTGCCTTGTCCAAAATCCATAACGGCATTGTCCACCACGGACCCCGCATGCACGCGGCTGCCGTGCAGACGTTTTTCAACGGCTTTCTGCACAGTTTTATCAATATTTTTGACAACGGCATGGGGTTCGTCAATATCAGTAATGGGCTGAATATGTTTATCACCCAAAATTTCCGCAACCGCAGTACACAGATCTTCGCGGCCGATATTGTCAGGCAGGGTGTGATTGCAGCCTGCCCTGCGCAAAAATTCCATATCCTTGGCAGATTGATAAAGCCCTATGCACGGTGCATGGGCAATGCCCAAGTTGTCTTCCAAAAGACGGATGCCCGCAAGCACGGCACTGCAGCCGCCCGCAGAAAGCGCACTGTGCACAATCACGAGCGCCGCAGGCTTTTTCTCATAAAAAGCCAAAGCACTGTCCACGTCCAGCGCTTCCCACGTTTCATATTTGTTGAGATAATACACAAAGTTCTGGCGCTGAATGGCAAGGGGCGAAATTATCAGAATGCCGGTGTCCTTTTGACTTCCCGCAAACTGCGGAACAGTTTTTTCTTCAGCATGTTCCCCGTTTTCTTTGGCAAAAACAATATTGCCTCCGCTGAGGCCGGCTGTTTTGCCCGCAAACGGCCTTTCGCCGTGTGAAAGCACAATATCGTCAAGAGAAGCATAGGAAAGCGGTTTTTCGCCGTTTTGGTCCATGGCAAGACACTGCAGGCTGAAGGAAAAACTCAGACCGCCGGGAGAAGACCGCAGCTCTACCTCTCCATTGCTGGAAGAAGAAAGTTCCCATGCCCTGAGCAGCGTCAGCATGCTTCTCTGCACGGGCGGACGTCCCTTTCCGCTGTCGCTGATGGTAAACACAATATGCCCCGGGTTCGGACTGTTTGCACGGCGCACACGCACGCTTATCATGCCTTTTTCCGTAGCGCGCACCGCATCGCGCAGAAGCAGGGACAGAACCAGTTCCAAACTTGTCTTGTCGCCGCGGTAATGCAGACCGATATTCGGAGCAATGTACCAGCCAAGACCTATCTGCCTGTCCTGCGCTTCTGCGCGGATATCGTCACAAGCCTTGGTAATCAGATCTTTCACATTAAAAAGTTCATGGACATCGGAATGAACCGGCTCCTTCTGCGCCAATTCCGTAATATGACCGAGCATGCCCGACAAATCGCGGCATGCAAGCACAAGGGAATCGGCGTGTCCCTGCATGCGTTCGGTACGTCCGCTAATATCTTCAATAGCATTTCTGGTATGGCGCTCCACAACATCCCCTGCCTTTTTATCGTTCAAAAGCGCAAGGGAATCCGCCAGATCTTCGGTTTTCAGATCAAAATCAAGAAAACAGGCTTCGCGCATAATCCTGTCGAAAGGCCCGCGCAGTTTCAGCTCCACACGGTACAGGGCATCACGCATTATGGTATTGTTTTCCGCAAAGGCGCTGATAATATCTTCATGGCTCAGCTTTTCGTCAAAAATATTTTTTTCGGTCTGACGGGGGGCGAGAAAAATAGTTATCATTGCGGCAAACACGCCGAGATAATTAAGAAAATACCATTCAGAATCATGCCGCAGAGCAAGAGCGCCAAGACATCCCAAGCCCAAGGACAAACAGAAAAACGCATACAGCTTTGCACCTTTTCTGCCTGCCAAAACAAGGGGAATTGTCAAAACAAACAAAATAAGGGCATACAGTCCCCAAAGCGGTGCAAAGCGGATTATATACAGATATTCGGGAATAGGCACAAAAAGAACGATAAGGGGAAAAATCGCAGGTATGGCAAGGAACTGAAGCAAACTGTCAAAATGCGGGCTTTTCTTTTCCGTAACCATCAAATGGCGGCCGATATGAGGCAAAAAGAAAATGGCCAGACAGGAAGCAACAACACCCACCATATCCAGCAAATCCAATTTTCCGCCCACGTTTTGCGGAACCCCCCAAGCAAACTGCACAATTACGGCAAGAGCCAATAAGGACGCCCAAATGCGTGCGTCGCCCTCTTCCTTTGCACCGCGCCAAAACACGAAAACCATAAGCACGAAAATAGCCAGCAAAAGAAGCGGAGTAAGGCGCTTGTCAAGGGTAAGCGGAGCTTTGGCGGGAGACAAAAGCTTGGGAGCGAACCAAATGCTCGGCACGCCCGGGGAATAAATCAAAAGTTCGCCGCCGTCGCGCAGGGAAGTCAGATCATACAGCCCGCTGTGAAAAATATTAACGCTGTTTTTATTTTCCACATCAAAGCTGTCCTCATGGCTTTTGCGTTCCGCAGTATACACGTCTTCCAGAACCTGCCAGCGCTTGCTGCTGTTGGAATACACAAGCACATGGCTGTTTTTGGGCAGAAAATTCCCCAAATCAAGATAAGCGGTAGGAATATTTTTATCTTTTATTTTGTCGAAAGAAATCAAAAACCAATACGTTCCCAACTCTTTTTTCAGGGAAAGCACGTCATAAGGGAGAAATTTATCTCTCTGGGACAAGGCGCTTTTGGCATCCTTGGCAGGAAGATTATGGGCATAGCGGATATAGGGCGCAAGATAAACCGTGCCTTCTTCGGCGCAGGCACTGACAGAAGGCATTTTGTTGACGGGCAGCTCTATTTCGGGATTAGCCCGAACCGAAACGGCAGACGATACAGCAAAAGAAAAAGCCAGAACAAAAAACAAGAAAATCTGCAAGAAATATTTTTTTGCGCCCATAAAAAATCCTGCCGTTTTTTACGATTTAGGGTATAAATATAGCCTATTTCAACGCCGTGAGCAAGCCCCGCGCCACGCCATTTTCCCGAAAAAAAAGGGCTTGACGCCCTTTTCTTTTTTTATTTTCAACATAGTTAACATGCCGCAGGCTAGCGTATGCCGCCGAGCCAGTTTACGGTATCAAAATCATCCAGACTTTTTTTGCTCTGCAGAAGCAGATCCATTTCCTGCACCGCTTCGCCGAATCCTTCCATCTGTTCTTTGCGCAGAGGCGGCTTGCTCGGAACTATCACCTTGTCGGGATTGACAAAATTGCCGTCTTTTTTAATCCTGAAATCAAGATGCGGCCCCGTGGATAAGCCCGTAGACCCCACATAGCCGATAACTTGGCCCTGACTTACCTTGGCTCCGCGCTTTATGCCCTTGGCATAGCCTGAAAGGTGGGCATACTGGGTTTCCATGGCTCCGCGGTGCTTTAAAATAATCAAATGTCCGTAACCGCCCGTATACGCGGCACGAATGACGGTTCCGTCCCCGACAGCCATAACGGGCGTACCCTTGGGAGCGGCATAGTCAATGCCGGGATGCGCACGGGTCACACCCAAAATAGGATGTTTTCTGCTCATGGTAAAGCGGGAGCTGATACGGGTAAAATGAACGGGCGTTCTTAAAAACGCTTTTTGCAGGGCCTCGCCTTTTCTGTTAAAATAGCTTAATTTTTCGTCATCTTCGCTGTCATGATATAAAAAAGCTTCATAGGTGGTGCCGTTATTGACAAACTGTGCGGCAAGGATGCGCCCGTAGCCAGTAAATTTTCCGTCACGGTATTTTTTCTCAACCAAAGCCCTGAAGGTGTCGCCTTCTTTAATTTCCCTTGCAAAGTCAATATCATAAGTAAAAACATCGGCAAGCCGTATGGCGAAAACCGCCCCTTCGCCGAGACCGGTCACGGCATTGAAAAAGTTGCTGACAACAGAACCTTCCAGATAATTGAGTTCATAATCGTATGTTATTTCTTCAAAAGCCACGCTGTAGGCATCACCTGAACGAGAAATGACGACTTTATGCGAATCGTCAAGCTCATATTCAAATTTTTCCAGCGCATTGTCGGCAAGATTGACGTGAAGGGCAAAAGGCTTGCCCACTTTCAAAGAAGTAAGCGGATAAATATCCTTGGATTCGTCTACGATATTTAAAATGGCTGACAGCGTAATCCAGCCGTTCAAAAGCGAGCCCAGACTGTCGCCGCTTGAAATGGAAGACCTCAGAATAACGATGCCGCTGTCGACTTCAGTGGTATATTCCTTCTGCGGAGCCTGCGGAATAAGTTTCAGCACATATTCGTCGCGCAGTTCCTGCATAAAATCCGTATATCGTTCATTGACGCCGTCCACAAAAAGCGCATAGCGTTCCTGCATTTCACCGCCCATGGCGGCAAGCAGGGTGCGGAAACTGGAACGGGCGACAATGTCAAGTTCCTGATCCTCATGGGGTATGACGGGAACAACATTTTTTGCTTCAGCTTGCTGCGCCGTGTCCGCAACGGCATTTTCGGCAATATTTTCAGAAGTTTTTTCAGATACGGGATTTGCCTGCACATGAACGGAAAAAAGCAGCAAAAACGCAGAAGCGGATAAAAATGCGGCCAATGCCTTATAAATACGTTCTTTACACTTCTTTATTTTACATTTAATCATAGGTTACTTTAAACCAGCTTTTTTAAAGTGTAAAGAATTTTATTATTAAAAAAATAATGCCCCTTAAAAGGAGGAAAGGGGCATTACGCTTAGGCACATATTTGGGGCAATAACATGAATTATCATGTATTCCAAACAATTATACACTTCACTCTTAAAGAATGCGCACACAATGGAAATTCCATTCGTACCAATGCGAACAATATGAAAAAACCATCCTTTGTTGATTCATATATCACCCCTTTGGATTCACCCCGCCTCGCATTCAGACGGGGTGACATCTTTCGGGTCTGAGCGCCAACAACAGAACCGAAAGACAGGAGGGGAATTTGTTATGCCGCAATAAAAGAATAGAGATCTTTTGCGTCTTCGTTGTCAGGCAGTTCCTTCAGGGCTTCTTCAAGATGATGTTTTGCTTCTTCTTTGCGGCCCAGATAAATGAGGCAGCCTGCCAGCGTAATTCTTATTTGAGGATCATTGGTTTCCTCATAAAATTTCTGCACATAGGACACAGCTTCATCAACCTTATCCAAGGCATAAGACTCCTGAACCAAGCAGCCGAGCGCAACTGTATTTGTGGCTTTAAGTTCAAGAGCTTTTTTGAAATATTCGTATGCATCGGCATGCATTTCTTTGGTCATGGCAACCAGACCGAGGCCTGTGTAGGCATTATCGGTTTTTTCGATTTCAAGGGCTTTTTGGTAATGTACCATGGCAGTATCAAGATCACCTACCTGCACGGCAATGGTTGCAAGTCCCATCTGCGGTGCTTGGAATTCGCTTCCGCTTTCGGCGGCCTTTTGGTAATACTCTTTTGCCTTTTCATATTCGCCCATGAAAAGGTAGCATTCGCCTAATTCCTTGTTGATTTCATAATCCAATAAATTACTCATGGTTTTTCCCCTCCATGCGTTATTTTTTTGTGCCTTATGGCATGCCCAATTATTAGCATACTGCATGCCAAAAAAAAAATTATAAATAAAATCAATATGATTTTTTTGACATATATATCTTTTTTTCTTTAAAAGTCAGGCATTTGACAAAAAAACGGAAAATTTTTCCATGTTTTTTAAGCAGATAAAAAAAACTGTTCAATCCCTGCAAAATGCCGTATGCTGGACGAAGGAAAAACACAAGGACACACCATGACACATGAATTTACGGCACCCAAAAAAGCAGGCCGTCTGGACAGCTTTTTATCCGAACAGGCACAAATTTCCCGTTCAAAAATAAAAAAACTCATTGAAGACGGCAGGGTCAGCATAAACGGAATATCATGTACCGATGCGTCCAAAAAACTGACGGAAGGCGACAGCATTATTCTCACCGTTCCCGAGGAAAAAAATTCCCTCGAAGCCGCGCAGAACGACCTGACCATATATTATCAGGACCAATATCTTGCGGTAGTTGAAAAAAAAGCGAATTTAACCGTGCACCCCTGCCCTTCCTGCCAAGAAGAAACCTTGGTTCACCACCTCCTATACCATTTTCCGAGCCTTGCGGAAACAGACAGCGAACGGCCGGGCATAGTGCACAGGCTGGACAAAGACACAAGCGGGCTTATGCTCATTGCCCTGACTGAAGAAAGCAGGCTGAAACTCACGGAAATGTTCAGTGAACGGGAAGTGCAGAAAACCTATCTGGCCCTTGTGCAGGGCATCTGTCCCAACGGCGAAAGCAGAGATAGCATAGGCAGACACCCTGCAGTCAAAACAAAAATGGCGCTTGTGCCCGTCAGCAAAGGCGGACGGGAAGCCCATTCCGAATGGGAGCGCATTTACCCGACACAGGCCCAAATCAGCGAACAAAAAATTGACGAACAGCGCAGAGAAGACAATTTTTCCTTAATTAAAGTACGGATTTATACGGGCAGAACCCACCAGATACGGGTGCACCTGACTGCCTTCGGCTATCCTCTTCTGGGCGATGACGTGTATGCACCGCAGAAAACTGCCCAAAAAGCACCCCGCCAAATGCTTCATGCCCATAAACTTTCCTTTTATCATCCCTATACGGGCGAATTTATGGAATTTACCTCCATGCCTCCCCAAGATTTTTGGGACTGCATGGAACAAGAACTGACAAAAAAGCAAAAGGCAGTGCCTCTTATTGTCACGGGAAACAGCGGCAGCGGAAAATCCGCATTGCTTGACACGGCAAAACGGCAAAATTTTCCTACCTTCAGCGCAGACCAATGCATAAAAGAGTTATATGAAGTAAACGGCGATGCATGGTATCTGCTCAAACAGCAGTACGGCGCGGAATTTGTGCCTGACGCCAAAAAATCCGTGGACAAGACAGCCTTGGCAAAAGCCATGCAGGACATGCACAGAAAACAGGAACTGGAAAATATTCTGCACCCTTTAGTATATGCCCGCATGCTCAAATTTTTCAAAGACAACGAAAACGTACCGCTGGCTGTCGCAGAAATTCCGCTCTGGTTTGAAAGCAAGCCCGCAAAACTCGGCATAAAGCCCGTAACGCTCTGCATTTACTGCGACGAAAACATACGGCGCCAACGTCTGCACAATCGGGGCTGGACAGATTCAACCATAGCCTATATGGACAGCTGGCAGCTTGCTCAGGACGAAAAAATACGGCTTGCCGACCATGCCTTTGCCAATAACGGCAGTCTTGAAGAACTGGAACAGCAATTTATCAGCCTTGCCGAAAAACTGATTTTGCAGAACACCACGGCGGCCAAAGCCATACTGAAAAGCATACGGCAAAATCTTGCATAATAAAAGCCGGCACTGAGCCGGCTTATTTCGCACCTGCATTCTTCCGCTGCAATGAACTTGGCAGCATTAATCTTTGTTTTTCTTACCCTTGCCTGCTTTTTTGGCCTGTCCCGGAGGCAGTCCGCCCTTTTTGGCAAGCCCCGGAGGAACGCCTTTCCATTTATCGCGGTCACGGTCATACGGGGAAAAACCGTAATAAAACCTTTTGCGGTCAATGCGGTATTTGTCGCACAGATAATCCCAGCCCCACTGCCGCCGCAGATCAAAAACAACGGCTTCGCTCAGTCCCGCCAAGCCCGCAAAGGCAAGTACGCGCTGTGCTTCCAGCCGTTTTTCCAAATCACGCCATTCCCTGTCACGGCGCTGATAATTTTTGTCATCCCTGCCTGTCCTGTTCAAAACCTCATAGGCAATATCGCAGGAACGGACCAAATCCGACAGCACAAAAAGCACATCGGCCATGCGCTCCGCTTCCGATGCTTTAACGGTGCAGGGACTCAGCGCAAGCACCGCCGCAAAGCACACATACAGCAATTTTCGCAATACAGATACTGTTTTCATACCATATCCTTTTCAGGTTATCCGCAGCAGCGTTTATATCATCGTTATAAAACAATACGCTCTTTTCCAAGAGTACACAAGAAAAAAAGCCGTCCCAAAAAAGGACGGCTTTTGCACGCAATTTGAAAAAATTAACTTCTGTGCAGATATTCGCCGCTCCAGCAGCCCGTGCAGTACTGCATGCCCTCTTCACCGAGGCATGAACGCATGCCCTCAAGGGAAAGATAGCCGAGGCTGTCCATATTTAAAATGGAACGGATTTCATCTATGGTATGCTGATAGGCCAGCAGTTCTTCATAATGCGGAAAATCAACGCCGAAATAACAGGGATACTGTACGGGCGGACAGGCTATGCGCAGATGAACTTCCGTTGCGCCTGCGTCGCGCAGTTCCTTGCCGAGAGCGGCAGTGGTTGTTCCGCGGATAAGGGAATCATCCACAAGGCACACGCGTTTGCCGCGCACAACTTCTTTTACCACATTATGCTTCATGCGCACTGCTGCCACGCGGGCGCCCTGCCCGGGAGCAATAAAGCTTCGGCCTATGTAGTGGTTGCGGATAAGGCCGCGGTCGAGGGTTACGCCGAGTTCTTCGGCAAAGCCCATGGCCGCCGAAAAACCGCTGTCGGGAATGGCCACAACTATATCCACGTCGCAGGGCTGTTCCTTGGCAAGCACATGGCCTGTCTGACGGCGGAACACATGCGGGGTATGGCCGAACACGTTGCTGTCGGGACGGGCAAAATAAATAAGCTCAAGCAGGCAGCGCTGCTGGCGCACGGTTCTGTCCCCGAAATAGGTGGAGCGGTATCCGCCTGCGGTAAAGGTAATCATTTCCCCAGGTTCCACTTCACGCTCGAAAATAGCGCCGATTTGGTCAAAAGCACAGGTTTCTGACGCCACAACATAGCCGTCGCCCATTTTGCCGAGCACAAGCGGACGATACCCCCACGGGTCGCGGGCGGCAATCATCTTGTTGGGAAAAAGCAAGACCACGGAAAATGCGGCTTCCGCTTCTTCAAACACGGCGGCAATTTCCTCATCGGTGCTGGCCTGTTTCTGGGCAAGGAGCTGCAGGAAAAATTCACTGTCTGACGTGGTCTGCAGAAACGCACCCGAATGGATCAGGCGGTCGCGCAGTTTTTCGCCGTGAAACAGGTTGCCGTTATGCGCCAAGGCCACCTGTCCTTCGCTGTAATAGCCCATAAGGGGCTGAGCATTGGCAATGGTGCTTCCGCCCGCAGTGGAATAACGCACATGGCCGATGGCGGAATTTCCCGGCATATTGCGTCCTTCACCTTTGCCGAATACGGAAGAAACAAGTCCCATGCCTCTGTGTACATATAATTGGCCGTCGCTTGCACTGACAACGCCTGCGGATTCCTGCCCCCTGTGCTGGAGAGCATGCAGGGCAAGGCTGGCATGCTGAGCGGCGTCCTTTACGCCGAAAAGTCCGACCACGCCGCACTCGTCGTGGGCTTTGTCGTCATAGGTCAGGGTTTCGGGAATAAACATATCTTCAAAAGGATTAGTCATTTGCTTTTCCTTGGATATAGCCTGCATAGTAGTCCTGCAGAGGAGCAACGATGCGCTGTTCCTGCTGACGGGCCTCAAGACCTTCCACTGTAGCGCGCAGGGCGGCAAGGGTGGTGATAAGGTTAATACGGCGCTGCAGGGCTTCGGTTCTAATGGTATTGGCGTCACGGGCAGATACCGGACCGCTTACGGTATTGACAATCATGGCAGCCTCGCCGTTGCGGATGAAGTCCAAAAGGTGCGGACGCTGCTGGCCGATTTTGACGATAAGTTTGCAGTCTATGCCCTTGTTGTCAAGCATGGCCTTGGTGCCGGGCGTTGCATACAGGGTAAAGCCGAGCGCTTTAAGACGTGCGGCAAGGGGCACAAGCGGTTCTTTGTCTTGGTCGGTCACGGTCAGAATCACGTTTCCGCTTACGGGAATAGGGGTTCTGGTGGCAGCCTGGGATTTCAGGAATGCCATGCCGAAACTGCGGTCAATGCCCATAACTTCGCCTGTGGAGCGCATTTCAGGTCCGAGATTTACTTCCGCACCGGGGAAACGCTCAAAAGGAATAACCGCTTCTTTCACGGCACTGTACAGAAGTTTCGGTTCTTCGGTAAAATTGACGTCCTTCAGGGAAAGGCCGGTCATAATCTTGGCGGCAATGCCTGCCACGTTGCGGCCCGTTGCTTTGGATACAAACGGCACGGTACGGGAGGCTCTCGGGTTGGCCTCGATAACATACACGCTGCCCTTGTAAATGGCCATTTGGATATTCAAAAGACCTACTGTATGCAGGGCCTTGCCGAGTTTATGGGTATAGGAGCGGATAACGCCCTTGATTTCATCGGACAGAGTATGGGTCGGAATGGAGCAGCAGGAGTCGCCTGAGTGAATGCCTGCCTGTTCGATGTGTTCCATAATGGCGGCAATGGTGACTTTTTCGCCGTCAACCACTGCGTCCACGTCGATTTCAATGGCCTGCTCAAGGAATTTGTCCACCAAAATCGGGTTGTTTATGCTGATATTGAGCCCGTTGTTTTTGTCGCTGACATACTCCACAAGTTCCTGCTCGTTATGGATAATGCGCATGGCGCGTCCGCCGAGCACAAAGGAAGGACGGACCATAACGGGATAGCCGATATTGTCGGCAACCTTGCAGGCTGTTTCAAGGTCAACCGCCATGCCGCTGGCCGGCTGAAGAATTTCCAAATCTTCGATAAGGGCGCTGAATTCTTCGCGGTCTTCCGCAAGGGCAATATCCTGCGGTTTAGTGCCGATAATAGGCACGCCTGCCTGCTGCAGGGCCATGGCAATATTGAGCGGAGTCTGACCGCCGAACTGCACGATAACGCCGTCGGGTTTTTCCGCCTGACAAATGGCAAGCACGTCTTCCGTGGTTACGGGTTCAAAATACAGCGTATCGGCCGTATCGTAGTCAGTGGAAACCGTTTCGGGGTTGGAGTTGATCATAATGGTTTTTATGCCGAGTTCACGCAGGGAGAAACAGGCCTGAACGCAGCAGTAGTCAAACTCAAGACCCTGACCTATACGGTTGGGGCCGCCGCCAATGATCACAACCTTGCGGGCAAAGCCGCCGCGGCTGCCGCCCTTGAGGTGCGCCGTATGCAGGGGATCGGGGCTTACTGCGTCGTAGGTGGAATAAAAATACGGGGTATGGGCTTCAAATTCTCCTGCG
>CALUWZ010000048.1 GCA_944324625.1 uncultured Mailhella sp.
TGAGCAAAATGATTGCCTCTTGCAAAGTACAGATAATAATTAAAATTTTCCGTATCAAACGGATAATTGGCAAACCATTCGGCAAAGGCGCTGTAAATATGCTTGAAATTTTCGACACTGAAATCCAAATTGCTGATAACTTTTGCAAAACGGACACGGGTACTTCCAAGCTTATCTTTAAGATAATGAAAAAACAAGGGAATATGCTTAACACTGCTCGGATTGACAAAAAAAATGATACGGGCAACAGGGAATGAAGAAAGATTGAGTATCTGAATATACTGTTCCCATTGCGCCAACATTTCCTGCGTTTGTAAAAACCTGTAACTTGCAGGAATAGTAGCAAAAATAACATTTTTTTTCATAAATACACCACAAATCGTCCATTATGTGAAAATTACAACAATTAAATAAATAAACTTCCTATTATCATAATTTATTCTGATAAAAATCGTTTATTTTTCTGTTTCAGATATTATTCTGATACTTGTTTCATGTCAACTCAATTCAAATATTAATATAACTATATAATTTAACAAGTACTATTAACAAATGTGAATTATGGCACAGCGTTTGCTTTATATGGTTATCATAATAAATGGAATTCGCATACAATAAAGGAGTTCTTATGAATAAAATTCAAAAAGAATGGGGAACCCTGTATGAAACCGATATGCTCATACTGGGAACAGGTGCTTCCGGTGTGGGCGCTGCGCTGAAGGCGTCCGAAAAGGGCTGTGAGGCAATTATGATCGGCAAGGGCACTCTGGAAAGTTCCGGTTCTCTGGGCGGCGGCAACGACCATTTTATGGCGGCTCTCGGCACCGACGAACCACACGACGACAAAGAAACTTTTATCAATTTTTACATGAAATCCGCTTACGGATACAAAAGAGAACAGTTATCCCAATGGTATGACGCATTCAAGCCCTGCCTTGCCGTTCTTGACGAAGTAGGCACCGAATTCAAGCCAAAAGAAGGCGGCGGACGTTTCCGTTCCGTGGGATTCGGCCAGCCCGGAGCATGGTGGCTGCACATTGTGAACGGACGCACCATTAAACGCAATCTTGCAAAAAAAATCCGCAAACTCCCCCACATCCATGTTCTGGACGATATTGTCATCACAAAACTGTTTGCAGAAAACAATCATATCACAGGCTGCATGGGCTTTAATGTTCTGACCGGCGAAACTGTTGCAGTTTCCTGCAAAGTAGCCATTAACTGCCTTGGCTGGCATGCCCAGCGGGCAGGCAACAATTCCACGGGCAATCCGTTCAACTGCTGGTTTACTCCCTTTACCACAGGCAGTTATTTTTCACTTGCCTATGAAGTGGGTGCGGCAATTATCAATGCCGACATTTCCGGCCGCACAACTATGCTTCCCAAAGGATGGGGAGCTCCCGGCATGAACGGAATCAACAATATGGGCGGCCACGAACTCAACGCACTGGGTGACCGCTTCATGGGAAAATATGACCCCATGTGGGAAAACGGCAAACGCCGCAACCAAATCATGGGCACCGAACAGGAACAGCTGGAAGGCTACGGTCCTCCGTTCTACATGGATATGCGCCACCTCAACAAAGAAGACGTACATCACCTGCAGTATGTTCTCATGCCTGCGGACAAAGAAACCTATCTTGATTACTGCGCTGCCCGCGGCATTGATTTCCATACCACTCCGCTTGAAGTCGAAATAGGCGAAATTGCCCTTTCAGGCATGCTTCTTGCTGACGAACGCATGGAAACAACGGTAAAAGGACTTTTTGCAGGCTGCAATTTCACAAGTTTTTCAGGCGCCATGTGCGGCGGATTTATTGCAGCAAACCATGCCGCAGACGACGCAAAAACAGCCTCCCAAGGCATTCTTGACGATGCAGTTATTTCTGCACACAAAGCAAAAGATATGGCTCCGCTTGAAAACCAAAAGTCAACCGGCCTGTCTTATATGGAATTTGAAGGACCTATCCGCCAAGTTATGGACTATTATGCAGGATTCAGACGCAATATGCCCGGCATGGAACTGGCCCTGAAACGTCTTGACTTGATTACTGCCTACAAAGACAAAGTCAAAGCCAAAAACCTGCATGATTTGATGAGGCTCCGCGAAGGTTTTGACCTGTTGGAACTTTGCAAAATCCACCTGTTCGCTTGTTTGCAGCGCAAAGAAACCGGACGCGGCATGTATAAGCTTTCAGATTATCCAAATCTTGATCCGAACCTTGACAAGGGCTTGGCAGTACAATTGAAAGACGGTGCGCCAAACTGTTTTTGGATTGAAAAAACTGCATAAAAAGGAGAATTGTTATGCCCCCGGTATTTAATAGCGAAAAATGTGTCCGCTGCGGAAAATGCGTAAAAGACTGTCCTGCGTATATTCTTGCTTTAGACAAAAAAACAGACAAAACCCCTCATATTATCGAAGAATACAAATTCGAATGCTGGCATTGCGGAAACTGCCGCATCAGCTGTCCCTCCGATGCCATCAGCTTTGAATTTCCTCTTTATACTCTTGTATGATAACACCTCTTTTGCAGCCGTTCCGAAAGAGCGGCTGCAGTCCTTTCTTCTCAGGCTGAAATCCGCTGCTTATAAAGAGCGTATTATAAGCATATCAATTGTCATGCTATGCGAAAATTGCCCTATGCCGGCTTATTCAAAGACAAATTCCGCATCGGGACAATTTTCTGTGGAGGCTATATGTCACAAGCAGCTGCACCCGCAAGCACTTTCGGAATAAATACGTTGCTGTTGAAATGGATTGTGTCTTTCATTATTCCTGCAGGTGTATATTTTATGTTGCCCATTGACGGAAAAGTCATGACTCACGAAATGGGCATGTTTCTTGCCATCACATTTTGGATGGTTATCATTTGGGCTTTTGAGCTGGTAAACGAAATCGCAACAGGCATTGCACTGCCTGCCCTTTATGTGACCCTGTGCGGCGTTCCGACAAATATCGTCTATCAGGGCTGGTTTTCAGACGTTCCGAGTACTGTTATCGGCGGTTTCATTCTCTGCAAAATTTTACAAAGCACGGGACTTGGCAAACGCATCGGCCTTGCCTGCATGCGGGCCATGAACGGTTCTTTTACGGGAGTTATTTGGGGACTTGCCGCGGCAATTTATATCGTTTCTCCCTTTATTCCCACGGCTAACGGAAAAAGCCTTATTTTCTGCGCCATTGTCATCAGTCTTTGCGAATCTTTGGATATCAAAAAACAAAGCAGGGAAGCCACGGCATTGATGATGGCGGCATTTTTGGCCGTAACAAGTTCCAAACTCGGCTATCTGACCGGCGGAGGAGATCTTGTCATCGGCATGAACCTTGTCAACGGCGTTACGGGAGAAAACGCAACATGGCTGGAATATGCATGGTGGAATCTTGTGCCTGCAACCATTTATACCGTTATGAGCGTTGCCATTGTTGTTTTTTTGCTTCCTTCCAAAATGAACAGGCAGGAACTTATACAGGCTCTTGAAGTGCGTTATGCCGAACTCGGAGAAATGTCCAGACAGGAAAAAATCGCCAGCGTATTTCTTCTTTTTACCCTTGCCATGCTTGTAACCGACAAATTGCACGGCATTCAGCCCGGCATGGCTCTATGCCTTGTTGCATGCACCAGTTTTTTGCCCAAAATTGAACTCATGAACGGCGAAAAAATTAAAAGCGTCAACTTTGGCCCCCTGTTCTTTATCATGGGCTGTATGGCCATAGGCAGCGCAGGCAACTATCTTAAAGTAACCCAATGGATGGCTGACTGCACATTCGGATATTTTGCAGGATTGGGTGAGTTTATGGCAGGTCTTGCAGCATACTGGGTAGGGGTTATCGGCAACTTTATCCTTACGCCGCTTGCCGCAACGGCTTCTTTCTCCGCTCCCTTGGCAGAACTTGCCATCAATATCGGCGTAGAACCGAAAATTGTATACTTTTCTTTCATTTACGGTTTCGACAATATCATTTTCCCCTATGAAACTGCCCCGCTGCTGCTGTTCTACGGCTTTGGCTATATTCATTTCGGATACATGGTACGAATCTTGACCGTCAGAATTTTATTGGTTATGCCTTTCCTTCTGCTTATCGCAATTCCGTGGTGGAAATTTGTATTCTAACTGTCAAATGCCTTAAAACTCCGAAAAGCCGCAGAAAACTCAGCGGCTTTTTTCATCTTAATTTAATATGAGCGCACTATGCACTGCGCACTACTTCAAAGCGTTTCGGACAGTTCAGGCATGCAGAATCAGGCATGTTTTTCAAAAGCGCTTCGCGAAATGCGCAAAATTCCTCTTTCTCCCAGATTTCAAGAACATCCGTTTCCAAAACCGAACCGAAAACCCGACGGCAGGGATTTTCAGCATTATCGGGCACGTTTAAATAAACACAGGGCGAAACCATGCCTTCCGCGTCAATATACAGACTGCGTGCCGTATTTTCCCTGCATCCGCCCGCATGAGCAGACGCTTTGGCACTTGGCAGGGCAAAAATAATTTTGCGCTCCGTCTTGGCGGCTTCGTCTGCGGCTTCCTGCAAAACTTTCTTTGCCTCGGCTATTTTTTCCCTTTCATGGGGAGCAAAGGCAAGACCGCACTGTTCCCGATCGGCAATATAATCCAAAGAACTGACAACCGCAGTGCCGACATCCAGTTCCTCCATGAGCCGCGGCAGATTTTTTACCGCCTCAATCCTGTCCGCAAGCAAAAGATAGGCAAAATGAATATCAAGGGGACTGTATCCCATTTCCTTGGCGGCAGACTTAACCATGCGTACGGCTGAACAAACCTTGTCAAAAGGAACGCCTGCCCGTCCGCTGTCATTGGATTTCGGATCAGTTCCCACAAGCGAAAACGCAAGAATGTCAATACCGCTGTGAACAAGTTTTTTGGCAATTTCCTCATTCATGATAAGACCGCAGCTCGTACTTGATACCTGACAGTCCGCTTTGCGCGCCAAAGCCACAAAATCAAAAAATCGGGGGTGCAGAAGCGGCTCCCCCCAGCCCTGCAGGTGGACACGCTCACTGACCCGCATAAGCGGCCACAGGGCGGCAAAAATTTCTGCAGTAATATGTCTGGATTTCCACGTCTCCGCCATAGTCGTATGAGGACAGTAAATACAGCGTCCGCCGCAGTAAGAAGTAACTTCCACCTGTATGCAGTCAAAAGGACGGCGTTTGCCGAGCAAATCCCGTTTCAGCATTTCAAGAATGCCGGGAGCTTTAAATTTTCTGTTCTTTAAAGGGTCCTGTTCCGTCATAGCGTATTCCTGTACAGTCGTTCTGTATTGATAAATAAAATGCCGTATCATACATGCACGGCGGCACATAAATTTTTATTTGCGGCAGTGACAAAAATCATTTCCCGACTAACCCGCAAATACGGCGGCTACCCAAATAAGCGCGCCAAAAAGCCTTTTTTCTGCGGCTGAACATCCCAGCCGTATTCATAGCAGGGCAAAAAGTTTTCCGCACCCCATTTTTTCTTGAAAAAAGCAACACCCTGATTAATGCCAAGTCCCAAATTCAGGCGGCTGTGCCCCCGCTCTTCGGCACACTCGGCAACAGCCTCAAGCAGGGCATCGGCCGTTCCCGGAGGAGCAGACGGCAAGCGGCACGCAAACATATAGAAAGCCGTATGAAAAGACGAATAATCCCCAATGGCAAAAGCCGCCAAAGCACCGTCCTTTGTACGGGCAGAAAAAAGCCTTGCTTCGGGACTTTCCGCCAAATAGGTTTTTAGCTGACGAAAAATATGTACCATACCTGCTTCAAGCCTGCGCCTTGAACAAAAATTTTCAGCCATGGCTTCATGTTCGGCCCCGTATCCTTCCGTACCGCTCTCCGTAATGGTCACATCACGCTTGGCACGGGAAAGCATATTGCGCAGTTTTTGCCTGCAGGGCGGCAAAGGCAAGGGAAGAGACCAATAGGCATCTTCGCTGCAGCTAGCGCTTTCGGGCGTCTGACTCGGTTTTTCGGCACAAAGCACTGTTATATGCTTAAGTCCTTTGGTCTGCAAAGCTTCATCAACAGCCGCATCCAGCGCCTTTTTATCGCGGGGGCTGCCGAGAGGATAGCCGATCAGCACAATCTGTCCTTCACAAAAATGTCCGACGCAGGAACCGAACATGCGCGAATCCAACCCCGAAACAGCCCTGACATAGGGAATGAGCTGATCAGGCGTTACGGCAGACGCAGTAACCTGCGCAAGTCCCATATTTACACGCTTTAAATCTGATTTTACGGCCACCTGCAAACCTCCTTTTCTTTGCGCAAAAATGCCCTCAGCCTGTGGGACACGGTTGGCAGACAGCGGCGCAGCACAAAACCGTCTTCCGCAAGCATGCGCCGCAAATTGATAAGATGTGCCGCCCCCACGAAAACAGCAGTGCGCCCTTCTTCCAAATACGGACGCATGCGCTCGCGGAAACGCTGGTCACGCAAACTGATGACAGTGCCCGTACGTGTGGGAAATTCGGCACTGGAACCCATCATGCCTTCCAAATCCCCTGCCAGATATGTTTTCAAATTTCGCTGCGAATATTTTTTCCATTCACGGCAGTTTCTGAAATACGCAAGCACGCGCTCAACAGGCACGGAATTCAGCGAAGCCAGCTGTTCCTCCAAATTTTCCATGCCGATGACGTTTTTGCCCATATCTCGGGCTATGCGCCATGCTTCCATATCCACTGAACATTTCCATTCATTGCGCTCCAAAAAAGCCGTCCACAGACTGAAAAACGCACACCACGGCCGCATTGTCGACAAAATTTCCCGAACATCGGCTTTTTTGCCTGCTTCCAATCCCAAAAGGCGGAACAGTTTCCCTTCAGGTCCGCGTACCACACGCTCCAGCCTGCGTATTTCCTCCTCTGTCAGCAAATTTATAAGCGGAACAAAATCAGACTCGAGCGTTCTGCCGTTCTTATCAACCTGCGCCATAAAATCATCGTCAAGCGGACCTTCGAAAATAACATGGTCAACCCTGCGGAACAGCCTGCGGAATGAATTTTCAAAAGAATAAAGAAAAAAATGCGCAGTGCCGCAAAGCCACGAAACTTTGCCGTTTTTTTCCACTTCATAAATCATGGCAAACGGACGCTGCTGCGGCTGCATTGCCAAAATCTGCCTTTTGGTCATATTGCTGCTGCGCAGAAGGGCAATGGCAAAATCATGGGCAAGACTTTGCGTTTTTGCCTCTGTTTCTTCCTCCCATTCAGCCATAACGTAAGGCAAAGACAAAACAGCACCCCATTTTTTCTTAAAACGAAGAATACCCTCATTTACCCCAAGTCCGAGATGAATAAAACGCTTGCCTGCAGAATTCGCCCGTTCAATCATTGAAGCAAACAGCAGATCCGACGCATGCGGTACATAATGCGCCCGTGAATGGGCACCAAGAATATAGGAAACAAAATTCTTGGGAGCATAATCAAGCAAAAGACATGCCGCAAGCCGTCCTTCGCTGTCCCATGCGTTCAGCAGGCGCAGATTTCCGTCCTGTGCGGCTTCAGAAAGAGCCTCGGGCGTCCTTGCATACAGTTCACGGACATGCGGAGCAAGAGAAAATTCACCTCGGTCTGCCCTGCCCATAAATTCAGCCCAAAGCCGGCGATGTGCAGGAGTAAAAACACAATCCTCCTCTACCCGCAAAACCTGCCGCGCTTTACGCAGGGGGCCGCGCAGACGGACAGGAATTTCGGCCTTTGCAGAAAGCACATAATATCTGTCGCGGTCAACTATGGCATTGTGCAGCCGTTCAGGAAGATCAGGACCTATGGCAAAACATCGAACAGAGTGCAGACCGCTTTGCTTTCTGACTTCTCCGCAGGCTTCATTCAGAGCCTTTTCAAAATCCTCATGCCCATATTTGCCTCGCAGCGGGTATGCAATTGCCATAAGCCAGTCATCATCATGGAGAAAAAAATATTCCCCTTTGCAAAAAAAACTGCCCTGCGACATGGCCCGCATAAGCACAGGGGAATGTTCGGGAACTTTTGCACAGTCAATTAATTTTTCTAAGATTGACTGCTCATTCGGTGTATCCGCATGAGATAAATCTGATTGAAATACTCTGTCATTTTCAGGCATGGCGCCTCCCTGAACAGCAGCTTATTTATTGGTATGAGATTTATTGTCTATTATTATAATTGTAATTCAGAAAGAGATAAGTTTCAATTGATTATTTTAGATACTGACAAATTAATAAAAATATCCCCCAATTAATATAAAAAAAAATTCGAAAGGCTGTGTTATTCGCATAAGTTAATAACAATAAATAACAATAATTGACTTACCAAACACATCGCAGAACAAAAATCCAATAACTGCAAAAAAAAACAATTTGAATAACTTCAAAGATATTTAACACTATATTAATTAATTTGAATTAAAAGTACAAATCAAAAAATCTGAAACAACATTAAACTGCAGTATTATAACTCTAGTCACACGTCTTTAGCTGCAATTTCAATATGTTGATATTCAACTCAACACTAACATGAAATGCACAGAAAAACAATGCGCCATGTTTATCATCAAAGAGTGACATGACATCGAAACTATACAATTTTATAATATGGAAGCCGCAAAAAATTGCAAACTCTCCTTTTCAATTGCAGAATAATTTTTAAAATTAATCTTACCGCTGTCGCGAATTAGTATTAAATCAGCAAAAAAAAAGTCCCCGACATAATCAGGGACTTTTTTTAATTCTATGAATAAGTCTTATTCAGCACTTTTAGCTTCTTCAGAGCCTGCATATTTGGTAAGCTCGATTACAGCCATAGGAGCACTGTCGCCTTTTCTCGGCATAGCAAGTTTCATAATTCTTGTATAACCGCCGGGAATTCCTGCATACTGAGGAGCAATTTCATCAAAAAGAGTTTTTACCAATTGATGATCGCCAAGTACGCGGAAAGCAAGACGGCGGGAATGAACGTCATTACGTTGAGCCAAAGTAATGAGAGGTTCTACTACACCGCGCAAATCTTTTGCTTTGGCAACAGTAGTGCGAATACGACCATGAATCAAAAGGGCTTTGGCCATGTTGTTGAACAAAGCTTTACGGTGAGAAGGATTTCTTCCCAATTTTCTACCGGAATTGTTATGCCTCATGGTGTTGCTTCCTTTTCCATTCTTGGTATTTTTTGTCGAAACCGTCAATCTTCATGCCGAAATCAAGGCCCATGCGGATAAGCAGTTCTTTGATTTCGTCCAGAGATTTTTTGCCGAAGTTCTTTGTTTTGAGCATATCGTTTTCGGAACGCTGAACAAGTTCACCTACAGTAGCGATTTGTGCGCCGTGCAGACAGTTGGTAGCACGCACGGAAAGTTCCAAATCATCAATGCTTTTAAAGAGGTTTTCGTTGATATCTCCGGATTCAGAAGAACCAAGACAACTTTCGTCAGATACCTGCTCATCAAAATTGATGAATACGGCAATCTGTTCTTTTATAATTTTAGCACTGTATGCAATCGCATCTTCGGGAGTAAGAGAACCGTCGGTCCAAACTTCGAGGATGAGCTTGTCATAGTTGGTCATTTGACCTACACGTGCCTGCTCAATAGTATAGGAAACTTTACGTACAGGAGAAAAACTGGAATCAAGCTTGATAAGCCCGATTTCTTCATTAAGGCCAACATGCATATCAGCAGGCACATAGCCTTTACCCATACGAGCTTCCAATTCAAGGTCAAATTCTACGTCTTCTGTCAAAGTCGCAATGTGCAATTCAGGATTAAGCACGGCAACGTGTTGGTTTTCCTGAATGTCAGCAGCAGTAACCACACCTTTTTTATTAACTTTCAAAGTCAATTTCTGAGGTACGTCAGTATCCATTGCAAGACGAACTTGTTTGATATTCAGAATGATATCAGTTACATCTTCAAGAACACCAGGAATTGTGGTGAACTCGTGCTGAACACCTGCAATTTTCACAGACACAAACGCAGAGCCTTGCAAGGAAGCCAGCAATACTCGACGCAGAGCGTTGCCAATGGTGGTACCGTAACCTCTTTCAAGCGGTTCGCACATGAATTTTCCGTACATAGGACCGGAAACTTCGTTGTCGCGAACAATCTGATCAGGTTTAACAAGTACTGCCCAGTTGCGAGCATTGATGAGCCTATTGGCTTGATTTGTGGACATGTGAACTCCTGTCTACTATTTGGAGTAAAGTTCGACGATAAGGGACTCACTGATCGGAGTTTGAATATCGTCACGTTGAGGCATTGCTTTCACAGTACCTTTGAACGCTGCACCGTCAACTTCGAGCCATACAGGGCAGCCGCGGCGGGCGATTGCACCTTGTGCATCGGCAATAACAGGGATGTTTCTGTTTTTCTCGTTCACAACGATAACATCACCGACTTTAACCTGCAAAGAAGGAATGTTTACTTTGTGACCGTTCAGAGTGAAAATTCCGTGACGGACAAGCTGACGTGCCTGTGCGCGGGAATTTGCAAATCCCATGCGGTAAACAACGTTATCCAAACGGCGTTCCAAGGTTTTAAGAAGGTTTTCACCTGTTACACCTTTCGCCATATCAGAAGAATAGAAATATCCTCTGAATTGTTTTTCTAATACACCGTACATACGACGTACTTTTTGCTTTTCACGAAGCATGAGTGCATATTCAGAAAGTTTTTTTCTAGCACGGCCATGCTGACCCGGTGCATAAGGACGGCGATCCTGCGCACATTTATCGGTGTAGCAGCGGTCACCTTTCAAGAACAATTTTGCACCTTCACGACGGCAAATACGGCATTTTGCATCATTATATTTAGCCACGGTCTATCTCCTGATTATACGCGGCGTCGTTTAGGAGGACGACATCCGTTATGAGGAATAGGGGTTACGTCACGAATGAACGCAACTTTGAAACCTGCTGCGTTGATTGCACG
>CALUWZ010000049.1 GCA_944324625.1 uncultured Mailhella sp.
GGTAGCTAAAGCTGTAAAAATACCCGTTATTGGTTTAGGAGGTATTATGAATTGGAAAGATGCCATCGAATTCCTGTTGGCCGGTGCTACAGCTATTCAGATCGGTACAGCCAATTTTATTAATCCGTGCGTCACAATAGAAGTTATTGAAGGTATTAATGATTATTTAGATAGGCATGGATTTGCCTCAGTGAAAGATATTATTGGTGCACTGGAGGTGTCTTGATGGTTTAAACAGGGTATTCGCGGTAATCAGATACTGTTTTTACTGTCATTTCAAAAAATTCCGGCGACAGCGTTTCCCAAAACGTAGTGGAATATGTTCAGCCCAAAGGCAAAGTAGAGCTGCTTACGTTCAGCATGGCCAAAAATCGGGAGGAACGCGAACAGCAGGTTCTTGACAATGCAAACAAAATCCTCGCCGAACTGGAACAGGGCAAAAACGTGGCTTTTGCAACCCTCGGCGATGCCATGACCTACAGTACCTTCGGCTATATTTACGCAATTATCAAAGAAAAACAGCCGCAGCTTGAAATCGAAATAATTCCGGGCGTAAACTCCTTCACCACCCTTGCGGCGATCAGCAAAACCATTCTGGCAGAAAACAGGGAAAGCCTGCACGTTATTCCTTCCTTTAAAGAAGAAGACGTCGAACATGCGGTTTTTCCCGAAAATTCCACCACCATTCTGCTCAAAACCTACCGTTCCCGCAAAGCTCTTGTCAGCCGTCTGAAAAAAGAAAAGGAACAATATCCGAACATCCAAATCATCTACGGCGAACATTTGGGTCTTGAAGGACAAAAACTCGCCTATTCTTTGGAAGAAATCGAAAGTATTCCCGAAACCTATTTATCTATGATTATGGTAAAGAAATAATGACGATACGCTGGAATCTCTCAGGAAACGAAATAGAAAAAGAAAGTTTCCGCATTATTGAAGAAGAAACCCGAAACACTCCCCTTGCCGAACTGCCCGATCCCGAATGGCGTGTGGCAAGAAGACTTATCCATACCACGGCAGACCTGCATATTGCCGATACCCTGACCTTCGGCAATAATCCCATTGAAGCAGGCATAAACGCCATGAAAAATGCGGGCCGCATTATCTGTGATTCCAAAATGATACGCTCAGGCCTCTCCATGCAGAAGCTCAGAGCAATAAATCCTGCCTACAGCGAAGAACATCTCATCTGTTCCATAAGCGATGCGGACGTAATCGAAAAAGCCAAGAAAGAAGGCAGAACAAGAGCTATCTGCGCCGTGGAAAAAAACAGGGACAATCTTCAGGACGCCATAATTCTGGTAGGCAATGCGCCGCTGTCCCTTGCACGGGTCTGCCGCTATATTTTGGAAGAAAATATAAAACCTGCCCTTATCATCGGCATGCCCGTCGGATTTGTGAATGTGGTTGAATCCAAAGAACTGCTGACCACCTGCCCCGTTCCCTATATTTCCCTCTTGGGAAGACGCGGAGGCAGCGCCCTTGCCGTAACAACGCTCCATGCCATTATGGAAAATATTTTAGATTGATATGTCTGAACATCACGGAAAAAAACTTCGCTACGGATTTTCGACAGGTGCCTGCCTGTCAGCCCTTGCCTGCGGCCTGTGGCGGCATATAAATCCCAAAGACAAAAACGGCAAAGCCGGCAATGACAGCGGCGCGCAAAATCAAGAAAATCAAATTTCCGTAACATTTCTTGACGATGCGGTGAAATCGCTTCCGCTCATTGCCGATAAGCTGGATCAAGGCATTTTGCAGATCCAAAAAGACGGCGGCGATGATCCCGACTGCACCCATCTGGCAGTTTTAAGCGCCTCCCTTGCACCTGCCCTGCTTTCCGATATCCAAAAAGAAGATTATCTTTTGGAAATCGGCAGTGCAAAACTCATTCTGCATGCAGGCGGCGGCATTGGGCTCTGCACACGCAAGGGCCTTGACTGCGAAGAAGGCAAATGGGCCATTAACACAGGCCCCCGCAAAATGCTTGTACGCAATCTGACCACGTACGGCATGGGCCAAAACACGGATGACGGCGGAATTTGGAAACTGACCGTAAGCGTGGAAAACGGCGAAGAACTGGCAAAAAAAACCCTGAACAAAAAACTCGGCATTGTAGGCGGCATATCCATTCTCGGCACCACAGGCCACGTAAAGCCCTTCAGCCACGACGCCTATATCCACACCATAAAAATCTGCACCAATGCGGTCATGCTGGAAAACGGCAGCCACGTTGTCTACGGAACAGGCGCAAGAAGCCTCAGTCAGGCTAAGCGTTATTATCCGCATCTTTCGGAAAACGCCTTTATCCCCATTGCTGATTTTATCGGCAAAACCTTGGAAATTGCAAAAGAAGCCAAAGTTCCGGAAATTTCAATATGCTGCATGGCGGGCAAACTCTGCAAATATGCAAACAGACAGTTCTATACCCACGCCCACAAGGAAGAACAGGACCTTACCCTGCTCCACAACATTATTCTGGAGCTGAATTTTCCCGAAAACGAATTGGAACACATGAAAGATACGGACTGGAAACATGCTCCCTCCGTCCGCGAAGTGCTCTGCTCTTTTTCAGAAAAAGCCCAGCTGCAGATTATTGCCGAATTGGCGAAAAAAGCCATGGAATTTTTCCGCTCCGTTTATGCGGATGCAGTTTTCCACATTCTGATCTGCGACTTTGACGGCAATCTCCTCATGACAGCCGACAGCGAGAAAAATCATGCATAAAGCCATTTTTATTTACTCCTGCGGAATAAAATTCCGGCCCGACGCAAAACTTCTGGCTGTCCTTGACCAAGCAGACTGCATTTACGGCTCACAAAACCTCTTTGATTCCCTGCCGAAACACGGCGCAAAAGAAATCTGCATTACGGCAAAAGCAAGACAGCAGGCAGAAGAAATTCTTTCACAGGCCGAAAACGGAAAAAAAATTCTGGTGCTCTGCAGCGGAGACAGCCTGTACCACGGCTTTGCCTCTACCGTTTTATCCTTGGCAGACACGGAAGAAAGACAGGAACTCATAGAAATCATTCCCAACATAACGGCTTTTCAGGCTCTTTGCGCAAAATGCAGAATACCTTGGCAGGATGCGGAACTCTTTACGGCGCATTTTCCCAAAAGCATACCGCTGCGCAAAATCGCAAACAGCAAAAAAGCAGTTATTTACTGCGGCAGCAAATTTACGGCGTCGGTCATTGCCGAAGAACTGTGCCGTTTTTCGCCGAACCATAAAGAACGGCAGGCCATTTTTGCCGAACGGCTCGGTACTGAACATGAAAAAATTCTTCAGGCATCCCTTGAAGAAATCGCCAAAATGGACACGCACCCCACGGCCGTTTTGCTGCTTCTTCCTTTTAAAAAAGAGAGCGGCGAAGAAAATCTTCTGCAGGTTCAAAAAGAAAACTGCCTGACCTTGGGACTTGACGATGAAGTTTTTGCCAAAGAAAACCATCTCATCACCCAAGCGGACTGCAGGGCTGTCATTCTTTCCCGTCTGCGCCTTCTTCCAGAAGGGGTAGTATGGGATTTGGGCGCGGGCAGCGGTGCCGTCGGCCTTGAAGCGGCAGGCCTTAGCGGCATGCAGGTTTACGGCGTGGAAAAAAATCCGGGCAGATGCCTGCTGATTGCCGAAAACCAAAAAACGCTCGGCATCAACAATTACACTTTGACTGAAGGAAATATTTTGGATGCGGTTTCCGATCTTCCTCCTGCCGACAGAATTTTCATCGGCGGCGCAGGCAGCGACGTGTGTGCTGTTCTTGACAAGTGCAGGGCACATGCCAAAAAAAATGCCCTTATCCTTGTCAGCGCCGTAACTATGGAAACCTACCACCTTTTGTACGGCTATAAAAATATGCCAAGACTTGACTGCATACAGATCAATATCAGCCAAGAGCAGACAATAGCCAAAAAATACCATGCATTAAAACCAATTAACCCACTCTATTTATTTACTTTCAAAAATCAGGGACAGGAATAGTTATGGCTTTAGTACAAATTATCGGAGCAGGCCCCGGAGCCGAAGATTTAATCACCCTGCGCGGTGCCAACGCCTTGAAAGAGGCAGACTTTGTTTTATACGCGGGTTCTCTCGTCAATCCGCAGATTTTAACCCACTGCCGAAAAGACTGCATCATCAAAGACAGCTCTTCCATGAACTTGGACGAACAGGTGGCAGACATGGTGCATTATGCCAAGCAAGGCAAAAAAGTCGTGCGCCTGCACACGGGCGACCCTGCCATTTACGGAGCCATCAACGAACAAATCAGACTGCTGAAAGCCGAAGGAATAGAAATTGAAATCACTCCCGGCGTCAGCAGCGTTTTCGGTGCGGCGGCAGCCCTCGGCATTGAACTGACCTCCCCCGAAATCAGCCAAAGCGTGGTGCTTACGCGAACCCCGGGACGCACCCCCATGCCGGAAAATGAAAAAGCGTCTTCCTTTGCCAAAACAGGCGCTACCTTGGTCTTTTTCCTCAGCACGGGAAAAATTGACGACCTTATGAACGATCTGCACCGAAACGGCGAACTTCCCCTTGATACGCCTGCTGCCGTTGTATACCGCGCTACATGGCCGGAACAAAAAATCCTCAGAGGAACGCTTGAAACCATTGCCAAACAAGCGGAAGAAGCAGGCTTTGGCAGACAGGCCCTTATTTTTGTGGGCAAGGCCCTGCAGGGACAGGACGACAGACAGGTTTCCAAACTGTATGACGGAGAATTTTCCCACGGATACAGAAATTTCCTTGCCAAAGAAACCTTTTACGGTTCCTGCGCCCTGTATGCCTTCAGCAGGCAGGGACTTGCCAAAGCCAAGGAAATCATGCAGGGCCTTCAGCTTCCCTGCACCCTGTATTCCGTGTATGAAGACGAAAAAGCCCTGCCTCTTGACCACGGCAAAACCAAAGAATTGGTACAGAAAAACTGGAACGAATTTGACGCCCATATTTTTATCGGCGCCGCAGGCATTGCCGTCAGAAGCATTGCTCCCTGCCTTGACAAAAAGAGCCATGACCCTGCAGTTGTTTCCTGTTCCGACACGGGCAATTTCATTGTCAGCTTAGCATCGGGCCATATCGGCGGAGCAAACCGGCTTGCCCGCAAAATCGCACGCATAACGGGCGGTCAGGCCTGCATCAGCACTGCCACGGACAGCCGCGGCATGCAGGGCATTGATGAAACAGCCATGCTTGAACAGGCCAGAATTTTAAACCCTCAGGCCATAAAAACCTTAAATTCCGCCTTGCTGCACGGCAAAGACATTGCATTCATCGGCAGCAAAGAAATTTTTGAACAATATTTCCAAAACACTTCCGTCAAATTCTGCACGGAAAACACGGAAAATCTTCCCTGCATTTACTGGGACGCCGCTCCTGCCGAATTTGACGCGCAAAACTGCCTGTGCATTGAAAGCAGAGCGTTTGTGCTCGGCATAGGCTGCAAAAAAGATACTGATCCCGCACTGGTGAAAACCTGCCTTGCCAAATTCCTGCAGGAACACAGCCTCACGGAAAAACATCTGGCAAAAATCTGCTCCGCATCCGTGAAAAAAGAAGAAAAAGCCGTCTTGGAACTGGCGGATTCTTTAAGCATTCCTTTAACTTTTTATGCGGAAGAAGAACTCAACAGCGTGGATATTCCCAATCCGTCCGAAAAAGCAGGACGCGAAATCGGCACAAAATCCGTGGCAGAAGCCGCCAGCCTTCTGGGAGCAGGCTATCCGTCCGTAAAACGTCTCTATGCCGAAAAAGCCCGCTATGAAAACTGCATAACCTTTGCCCTTTCCCGTCTTCCCCATAAGCCTGAACAGAACAAAGCCATTATGAGCGTTGTGGGACTCGGATCAGGCTCTCATAAACACATTACTCCCGAAGTTTTAAATATTCTGCAGGAATGCGACGTCATCGCAGGCTATACGCCTTACGTGGACTTTATCCGCGATCTTATCGGCAGCAAACCCGTTATCCAAAACGGCATGATGGGCGAAATGGCACGCTGCGAAAAAGCCATGCTTGAAGCCTCAAAAGGCAAACATGTCTGCATGGTCTGCTCAGGCGACCCGGGCATTTTGGCTATGGCAGGCCTGCTTTTGGAACTGAGAAAAAATCCCGATTTCAAACAGGTTGCAGTCAATATTTATCCCGGCATTACCTCTGCCAACATCGCCGCGGCAACCCTCGGCGCACCGCTGCAGAACGGTTTCTGCCTTGTAAGCCTTTCCGACCTGCTTGTGCCGACGGATGAAGTGCGAAGCAATCTTCTCGCCGTAGCGCAAAGCAAACTGCCCGTAACGCTGTATAACCCCGCGGGCAAAAAACGCCGTGACCTCATGCATGAAGCCGTTGCAGTGTTTGCCGAAGCACGCGGCAAAGAAACCCTTTGCGCCTATGTGAAAAATGCAGGACGTCCCACCGAAGAAAAATGGATTGGACGCCTTGACAATATTCCTTTTCACGAAATCGACATGTCCACCCTGCTTGTCATCGGAGGCCCGAGAACCGTTTACGACGGCAATTACCTGTACGAGGCACGCGGCTATATGGACAAATACGGCGCACCCAAGGGCGGCGAAAAAATACAGTAAGCAAAGGCAAGCAGATTATGTTTTCAGCTTTTTGCATTGCGGCGCCAAATTCAGGCGAAGGAAAAACCACACTGTCCATGGGGCTCATGCGTCTTTTGTCCCAAAGCCGCAAGGTACAGCCTTTTAAATGCGGACCCGATTATATTGACACGTCCTATCACAGCATTGCCTGCCGCCGTGCCTCCTACAATTTGGACTCATGGCTTATGGGCGAAAAAGAAGTCAAAAAAACCTTTTTCACCCATACGGCGGACTGCGATACTGCGATAGTGGAAGGCGTCATGGGGCTTTTTGACGGAAAAAAACAGGAATACGAAAAAGGCAGACTGCCTGCTATTTTCGGCAGTACTGCCCATATTGCCCAAATCCTTGACCTGCCGATACTCCTTGTCATTGACTGCAGGGGAATGGCCCAGTCCGTCAGTGCCGTTGTCCGCGGTTTTCAGGCGCAGTGCAGTGATTACGGTCTGAAACTGGCAGGCGTTTTGGCCAACAACGTGGGAAGCGAAAAACATTTCGCCATGCTGAAAGAAAGCCTTGAAGCATGGAATCTGCCGCCGCTCCTCGGTTTTATTCCCAAAAACCTCGGCATATCATTTAAAGAACGCCAGCTCGGCCTGCCCCATTTGTTTGAACAAACCGAAGAGCTGGACAAAAAGCTGGACGAATTGGCTGAAATCCTGAAAAAACACATTGATATCGAAAGGCTTTTGGCTTTGACCGCCCGTAAAAACAGCAGTGCGGAATTTCTCCATGCAGCCACGCCGAAGCCCAAAACAAAACGCTTGGCCCTTGCCTATGACAGGGCATTTTGCTTTTATTACAGGCAAAATCTGGAAACACTGGAAAAACTCGGCTATGACCTGATCCTGTTTTCCCCGCTTAAGGACAGCAAACTGCCCAAAGCAGACGCTGTGTATTTAGGCGGCGGTTATCCTGAAATTTATGCCAAGGAACTGAGCGAAAATGCGTCCATGCGCACAGCCATTAAAACTTTTGCAGCAAACGGCGGAAATATTTTTGCCGAATGCGGCGGTTTCATGTACTTATGCTCTTCCCTCAAAACTGTGGAGACAGCACCGCAGACCGGCCTGCGCACTGCCGAACAGGCCAAAGCACAAACCTATCCCCTTTGCGGCGTCCTTGACGCAGAGGCAGTCATGGGCACACGCCTGCGCTCCCTCGGTTACAGGGAAGGCAGATTTTTGCAGCCTCCCTTTTTTTGGGAAAGCGAAAACAATATGTTTCGGGGACATGAATTTCATTGGTCAGACATCATTCTGCATAAAGACTATGCGCCGTTTCTGGAAATTGACGGCAAAGCCCTCGGCGTAACATCCGACAATGTTTATGCTTCCTACATTCACTTTTATTTTGCACAGCTAATATAGAGGAAAAACCGTGAACACAAGCCTTCTGCAAAAACAAAGCCATGGCGGCGATTTTTATCACTGGAACAAGCAAATGGGCATTGCTCAGCAAGATATTTTGGATTTCAGCGTCAATGTGCGGCCCGAAGGCATGCCGGATTTTCTGAAAGCAGGCCTTTTAAAAACACTGAACGGCCTTTCTGCCTACCCAAGCCCCCATGCCGAAGAACTGCAGGAGCTGTGCGCGGAATATTATGGTCTTGCCCCGCAGAACTTCGTTTTCGGCAACGGCAGCAATGAACTTTTCACGGCTCTTGCCAGTGCGCTCAAAAGAAGAGACATTTCAAAAGCTTACATTTTTGAACCTGCTTTTTCCGAATACCGTTTTTCCTTGGAAAAAGCAGGAATTTCTGCCGAAAGCGTCCCCTGTCCGTTAATTCCCTTGGACAAAGCCGAAATACAAAATCCTGCCTTTTGCATGAATGCGGAAACCCTTTTGCAGAACAGGGAAACCGTGCTTAAATCCATAGAAAAAAGTCTTGAAACATTTTGCGCGGACAGCGTTATTTTTCTTGCAAACCCTGCCAATCCCTCAGGCTTTTTCATAACACGGGAAAAATTGCTCCCTTTGATTGACAAAAGAAAAGACTGTCTTTTTGTCATAGACGAAGCCTTTATCGAATATACAGGCGAAAAAAGCCTTATTTTCAGTCTGCCTGACAATGCCGTCATTGTCCGCTCCCTGACCAAATTTTATGCCGCGGCAGGCGTACGGCTCGGTTATATTGCCTGCGGCCGGAACCTTGCGGAAGAAATACAAAATCTGCTCCCCACATGGAATGTAAACAGTTTTGCCGTCGCCCTCGGCAAAATTCTGTTCACCCACCATGAAACGGTAAACAAAGATGCAGAGACGGCCCGAAGGCTGAACAACGGACGAAAAACGGATTTATACAAAAAACTTGCAGAAATTCAAGGCATTGCCCTATATCCTTCCTGCTCAAACTATATTTTGTTTTCCCTTAAAAACGCCCCGTGCGATTTTTGGCAGAACCTTCTTGCAAAACACCATATTTCACTGCGCAACTGCGCCAATTATGCCGGTTTGGAACAGGGCAGTTTCTTCCGTGCCGCAGTCCGTTTCCCCGAAGACCACGATAAACTCTGCAATGCCATAAAAGACTTGCTGGCACAGCCCGCACCTGCAGAAATGCCTAAGAAAAAACCTGCCCTTATGCTGCTCGGCACATCCTCCAATGCAGGCAAAAGCATTCTGACGGCTGCTTTCTGCCGTATTTTCACCCAAGACGGCTACACGGTACGGCCTTTCAAAGCTCAGAACATGTCCCTCAATTCGGGCGTTACCCTGCTTGGCGACGAAATGGGCAGAGCACAGATTGTACAGGCAAGGGCCTGCAATACAGAACCTGACTGCAAAATGAATCCCATTCTGTTAAAACCGCAGACAGACACAGGTTCCCAGATCATAGTGCGCGGAAAACCCATAGGCACTGCCCATGCCCGTGAATATTATCAAAAGAAGCAAGAACTTTGGGAAATTGTCACCAAAACCTACGACGAACTTGCCGAGGAAGCGGACATTATGGTTTTGGAAGGCGCAGGCAGTCCTGCGGAAATCAATCTCAAAGAAAACGATATTGTCAATATCAAAATGGCAGAATACGCAAAAGCCTCAACCCTGCTTGTAGGCGATATTGACCGCGGAGGCATTTATGCCTCATTCCTCGGCACGTGGCAGACATTCACCCCTCAGGAAGAAAAACTGCTTACGGGCTTTTTGGTTAACCGCTTCCGCGGCGACGCTACCCTGCTTGCCCCTGCCCACGACTATTTGGAAGAACTGACAGGCAAAAAAGTTTTGGGCGTCATTCCCTATATCAAAGACATGAATCTGCCCGAAGAAGACATGGCAGGCGCCTTGTGGAATACCGCTGCCAACAGGCACGAAAAACTTGATTACGGCAATAAAGACAGAAAATTGGACATTGCCCTTGTCATGCTCGGCAAAATATCCAATCATACGGACTTTGAACCCTTGGCGCTTGAAGAACACTGCCTCGTACGCCCTGTTTATTCCGCAGCAGAACTGGGTACGCCTGACCTGATTATTTTGCCCGGCTCAAAAAGCGTTGTGGCAGACTTGGAAGAACTCAATCAAAAAGGTCTTGCGGAAAAAATCAAAGCATGCGCAAAAGATACTTTTATTCTTGGTGTTTGCGGCGGTCTTCAAATGCTTGGAAAAGAAATCCTCGACCCTGACCAAATAGAAACAAGCCAAGTCAAAACCCAAGGTCTTGACCTTTTGCCCATTTCTTCCACCTTCTACAAAGAAAAACAGCTTACCGTGGTTGAAAATATAGAAAGCCCCTTGGGAGCCTGCATTTACGGCTACGAAATCCACCACGGCCTCAGCAAAACCTTGGACAATACGGAAACCCAAGGATATTTCAAAGATAAAGACGGCAATATATACGGTTTTGCGCAGAACAATATATGGGCAACCTACGTGCACGGCCTTTTTGACGACGATGCCTTCCGCCTGCAGTTTATCAACCATGTGCGCAATTTCAGAGGATTAAATCCAGCGGCCTCATGCACGCCTTACGCCCTCGATGCATCGCTGAACCGCCTTGCGGATATTGTCCGAAATAACGTGGACATGCGGGCAATCTATGAAAGCCTCGGCATAAGCCGATAAAAATTCAAACACAAAAAAACGGCATGCGTCCTTTTCAGATACGCACACCGCATTTTCTCTTTTCTTTCACCGGGAATTT
>CALUWZ010000050.1 GCA_944324625.1 uncultured Mailhella sp.
CTCAAAGCCGTTTTCGTAAATGACAAAGCCTTTTTCCGTCACTTCCCACACTTCGTCCACGCAGGTGGAAAGAAGATGTCTGTCGTGGGCAACAAGCAGAACAGTGCCGTCAAAGCTTTCCAGAGCTTCGCAGAGGGCTTCGCGGCTTTCCAGATCCAAGTGGTTGGTGGGTTCGTCCAAAATCAGGAAATTGCACCGCGCAAGAAAAAGAACAGCTAAGGCAAGACGGCTCCGTTCGCCGCCTGAAAGGGCTGAAATCGGCCTGTCAAAATAATTTTGTCCCAAAAGAAAAAGTCCCAGTACGCTCATGAGTTCTTCTTCCGTGGTGCGCGGATCGGACAGGCGGCGCATTTCGCCGAGCACTGTTCCTTTGAGTTCCAGTGTTTCGGTTTGCTGCTGGCTGTAATAGCCGAGTTTTGTCAAAGACCCCGTCTGAATTTGGCCGCTTGTTCTGGCAAGTTTGCCTGCCAAAATTTTCAGCAGGGTTGATTTGCCGCAGCCGTTGTGTCCCACAAGGCCTATGCGCTGTCCGCGGAACAGGGTGAAGGTCAGCGGCGGCCACAAATGAACGCCGTCGGGAAATTCAAAATACAGGTCTGCGGCGGAAAGCACCACTTTTTCGCTTTTGGAGGCTTCGGGCCATTTGAAGGAAAGTTCGCGGCGTTTTGGTTCGGGCTTGTAATTTTCCATTTCCTTTTCAAGGCGTTTGGCCTGTTTTTGGCGTGAGGCAGCCTGACGGGCTTTGGTTGCTTTTGCCTTGAAACGGCGGATAAATTCCATTTTATGGTTCAGGTCTTCGGCGAGTTTTTTGGCTTCCCGTTCCCGCTGTTCGTCAATTTCTTCCTGCATTTCAAGGAATTGGGAAAAGGTTGCCTTGCGGAGAATGGGTTTTGAACCGCCGAGGTACAAAACATGGGTGCTGATGTGGTCCATGAAGACGCGGTCATGGGCAACAAAGACAAGGGAGCCTTTGAAGGAGAGCAGAAATTCTTCCAGCCATTCCACGGCGTCCAGATCCAAGTGGTTGGTGGGTTCGTCAAGGAGCAGAATGTCCGCGCCGGCCACAAGCACGCGGGCAAGCTTTGCGCGTTCGCGCCAGCCGCCTGAGAGTTTGCGCAAAGAAAGCGTCCATTTGCTTTTTTCAAAGCCGAGGCCTGAAAGTACGGTTTGGGCTTTTTGTTCGGGATTGTAGCCGAACTGGGCTTCCAGTTCATGCTGTTTGGCCATGAGGCGGTTCAGTTTCTGTTCGTCGTTTTCTCTGTGCGCAATATCCCATTCCTGCCAAAAATCGCCCCAGTCGGGCAGAGCAGACTGAACCCATGAAAGCAGTTCGCAGTCAAGTTCGTTTTCGTCAATAATTTGTTCAACATAGCCGATACGGCAGTTTTTGGGCGTAATGACGCGGCCGCCGTCGGGCACTGAGGCATTGGCCATAATGCGGATCAGCGTGGATTTGCCGCTGCCGTTGGGACCGCAGACGCAAAGGCGCATGCCGTCCACCACGTCAAGGGAAAAGTCCGATAAAATATCCCTTCCGCCGTAGGCTTTGGAAATATTCTGCAGGGTTATGTTCATGGCAGTATAGTATTATTAAAAATCGTTTTCTTCTTGAATGTCGGCAGTGAAGTCCGTATCCGTATTTTCCGTATCCTGACTGTCAAGACCGAGCCGCTTCATTTTGGCGGCATGCTGTTTGCGCTCACGGGTGCCGAGGGTCAGATAGCTGTCCCATTCGGGGCTTTTTTCCTGATGTTTTGTGAAAACAAGAAAACAGGTGTGCGCGCACATTCTGTCTGCGGGGCGCAGCCTGTCGGGTACGGCTTTCCATGGCCGCACAAGGATTTCAATGACTTCGGTGTTTTCAAAGGGACCTTTTTCAAGCGCAAGCAAAAGCTGCGAAACCTGATCCACGCAGGGGAGCAGAAAGGCAATGGGCGCACCGGGAACTAAGGCTTCCAAGGCGTGATCGAGATAATCCCAGGGCGTGCGCACGTCCAAAAACAGGGCGTCCGCTTTTTTGCCGTTTAAAATTTCAGGGTCATTGATGCCGAAACCGTCGGCAATGTCACGGTGGTGGAAATGCACATTGCTGCCGACGCCTGCCCAAGCCACGTTTTTCTTGGCAAGCTTATGGAATTCTTCCCGTGCTTCAAAGGTATGCACTGTGCCTTTTTCACCGCTGAACCATGAGAGGGCAATGGTCAGGCCGCCTGAGCCTGAACCTGCTTCCAAAATGGTTCTGCCGTTGCCCACGCCGAGCTTCATGCAGATATAGCCCATGTCTTTGGGGTACATGATTTGGGTCTGGCGTTTTATGCCCATGATTAAATCAAAAAGTTCAGGACGTTCTACGCGAAACGGCACGCCGAGGGAGCTTTTTACTTCGGAGCCGAAAGGCGCGGCGACCACATCTTCCATTTTAACGAGGCCGTGTTGGGTTTGCCAGTCTTCGTTTTCTTTGATTCTGAGCAGCTTTTTTTTGCCTTTGACTGACGTAAGATATACTAAATCACCGTAATTGGGCATTGTGTTTTCCTTTATATGAGTCGTTCAAAAATATAGGTATAGACTTTTCTGAGATGCAGGGTAATTTTCATGGCATAGGTGCGCTGGCTTGCTTCGTCGAATTTGAGGAAAGACAGCAGGTGATGGGCAATGGGCGTCAAATCCGTGCCTGCGGTGTTGCCGAGCAGTTCGATATACAGGCGCACTCTGGTTTCCACTTCGTGGAGTTTTGCTTCCTTATATTTTTGCGGCAGGAGCTTTGTCATAAACTCCTGAAAAATCTCGTCGTAATTTTCGGGGAATGATGTTTTCAGACAATTGTACCACAGGGCAATGTAGAGGGTGTCAAATTCAACGGTCAGATTTTTTCGTAAAACAAGGTTCAAACGGCTGATATTGAGCAGTTCCATTTCGTCGGCATAATTGAAGTCAGACAGAAGAGCCATGAAATTGTTTGCAATATCACGGTAATGTTCTTTGAGAAAATCGTTGTCAAGCTTGTCCATTGTGCGGCCTTTCGGTTTTATTGCCTTTTTTTGCTGCTGCGGCGGCGGAATGTTTTCTGCGGAGCGCTTTTGGGTTCCGCCTGTTCTTTTGCCAGCAGGCTTTGCTGATATTCCCTGTCAAAAAGCATGGTTAAAAGCTGTATGTTGTCGATATCGTCAAAATCGCCCGCAAGTTCTTTGATTAAAGGAATAAAGCGTTTTGCCCTTTCCCGTTCAAGGCCTGTTGTCTGACGGCGGAGCTTGTTCAAATGGTTTGCCATGCGTTCGCTGACAAGACGGGCAATTTCTTCATTGCTCGGGTCCTGATAGGGCATGATGTCGATTTTGTAAAATTTGGCAATGCGTTCCAGTTCCAGTTTTTCCATAATGTCCACAAGGGAAATTACAGTGCCTGCCGCACCTGCGCGGCCTGTTCTGCCTGCCCTGTGTATATAGGATTCCCTGTCTTCGGGAACTTCATACAAAAATACGTGGGATAAGTGGGGTATGTCAATGCCGCGGGAAGCCACGTCCGTTGCCACAAGATACTGCAGGGTGCCTTTGCGCAGTCTGTCCAGCACCTGTTCGCGCTTGTTTTGCGGAAGATCTGCGGAAAATTCCATGGCATTGTAGCCGAATCCCTGCAGAACGCCCGCAATGTAATGGACATTGTTTTTGGTATTGCAGAAGATAATGGCCTGGCTCGGATTTTCTTTTTCCAGAAGACGGGTCAGGCATCTGTCCTTGTCCATGGGCTTGCATTCGCAAAGGTAATGGGCGGATTTTGCCACATGCACCTGACCTTGGGAAAGGCTGATGGTTTTTGCGTCATGCAGAAACGTCTTTGCAATGGTCAGCACATTGGGCGGATAGGTTGCGGAAAAAAAGGCGGTCTGCACGTTCTGTTTGGGAACAAAACGGTGTATTTCCTGCATGTCATGGTAAAAGCCTATGGAAAGCATGCGGTCCGCTTCGTCAAAAACCAGCAGCTTGAGCTTGGAAAGATCCAAAGAACGGCGGATTAAATGGTCAAGCACGCGGCCGGGCGTGCCGATGACGGCCTGTACGCCTTTCTGCAGGGCCTGCAGCTGTTTGGCATAGCGTGTGCCGCCGTAAAGGCAGAGGCTTGTTATGGTGCCGCCGAAAAGGGTTTGGGCCTCGTGTTCCACCTGCATGGCAAGTTCACGGGTGGGAACAAGGATGAGAACTTGGCATGCATTGCTCTCTGCGTCGATCAGGCTGAGGGCGGGCAGAAGAAATGCGCCTGTTTTGCCGCTTCCCGTGCGGGACTGCACCATGACATCCCGTCCTTCAAGGGTATAGGCAAGGCTGTGGGCCTGTACGGGCATGAGGTTTTTCCAAGAGGCGCGCAGGCAGGCCTGCCGGAGATTTTCCGGAAGTTCCTCAAATTTCAGCGGGGCTTTGTTTTCTTCGGTATCAGGCTGTTCTGATTCGTTCATCGGGGAAAAAGTCTGTTCTTCCATAAATTGTTTTTGGCCGTATATTTTGTTTTTATTGTTAATTGTTTTGTCTTTGCCAAGTATAACAAAAGCAAAAGCTATTGCAAGAAATGTTTTAATTTTCTCTAATCCTTTGATATTATACTTTTTTTGTGTAAAAATTTTTATACACGGCGGAATTTTTTTGTCAGTAGACCTCAGTAAAAAAATCTGTTACAAAAAGAAATCATTTTTGCATGCTATATTGGTGAGGATATATGATGAAACACGAAGAAGTTTTGGCTAAGCCGTGGAGCTGCCTTGTAAAAAATATGAAAGAACTGCCTTATGTGATGAAGGTGGTTGTGGACGAAGGCGGAACCCGCCCCGCATGGCATGCCAAAGACGGCAATAAAGAGAATTTTGTCATGGCATGGCCCAAGGAACCGCTTTTGCGCGCCGGCATTATTGTGGGCGGCGAAGTGGACGGAAAACTGGAGCCCAAGGCAATTTTCCCTTTTATGGAAGGTTTTCCGAACAAACTGCGCATTGAAGCCAAATATCCTTGGGCCAACGGCCTTGAAGGGGAAGTGGGCTGTTTTGCGGGTGAATCCAATCAGATTTTGTGGTTTTACGACCCTCTTTATTTCAGGGATTATAAAATTGATCTGACCGAAGGCATTGAGCAGACTTTTTATCTGTCAGGTCTTTGTCTTGGCATGCGCCGTGCCCTGCTTGACGAAATTACCATAACGAGCGGCCCTCACTATGAGGCCCATGCGGAAAAATGGCTGGCGGAAAATCCCGGCAAAACCCGTTTGGACGTGCCTGCCCTGAAAATAGACATTCACGGCAAGCGCATACTTTCCGCTACGGGCATTGCTTCCGAATATCAGGCCCGCGCCGTGGTGGAAGACGTGGAAGAATTTATTTTCGGACCGCAGCAGGGCGGCGAAAAAGTATACCGCTTTGTGACGACGTTCGGTGAAAAGGAACATATCAGGGTTTTAATGTTCGTGCCTGCGAAAGTTTGCCAAAAAGGCTATGTTCCCAAAGCCGGCGATGAAGTGGACATGATTTTTTGGCTTCAGGGCCGTGTTATCGATATTGCTCCCGAAGATGTTGAACAAGTGCAGGACAGTCAGGAAAGCCCTGCGCAGTAAACCTGTCTTTGACATTGCCGTACAGCCGTTATGTTTCAGACCCGAAAAAAAATTATCGTTGCCTCCGGTTCTCCTCGGAGGCAACAGTTTTTCAAAGACTTGGGCATAGAGTTTCAGGTTTTGAACGTTCGGAAAGAAGAAATTTTTTCCGCAAAGGACTATACTGTGCCAAAACAGGGGGTTCTCGGTTCCTTTGATACGGAGGCAAGGCCTTTTGACGGCGAAAAGCCTGAACAGTATGCCCTGCGCATGGCAAAGCAAAAGGTTCTTGATGCGCTGAATTTTCTGGGGCTGTGGAAAGAAACCTGTTCTTTCGGCGAGGCGTTTTCAGGAAAAGAACAGTTCTGCGCTTTGTCCTACGCTGCGGACAAATATGCCCTGAAAGCTTTTGACGGCAGGGATTTTGGCGGATATGCGGCGCAAAATGCCCTTGTGCTGACAGCCGATACCATTGTGTGCTTCGGCAATACTATTTTCGGCAAGCCCAAATCTTCCGAAGAGGCGCTTGCCATGCTGCAGAAGCTGAAAGGAAATACCCATACCGTGATGACGGCCGTGGCATTTGCGGATATTGCCGCTGCAAGCTGTTATGTGTTCTGTGACAGAGCGGACGTAACCTTTATGCCTTGGTCTGCGGATTTGCTGAAAGCCTATGTCGGCACGGGCGAAAGCTTGGATAAGGCAGGGGCATACGGAATTAACGGCATAGGCTGTTTTTTGTCTTCTGCGGTTCACGGCTGTACCGATACGGTCATTGGTCTGCCTGTGGCCAAATGTATGGAATTTTTATTGTGGAATGCTGCCTTGACAGTATAAGGAGTATGTTATGGAATTTAAAGAATTGGTAATTAAAGCAAGAACATGCCGCCGATTTAGTCAGGAAGGGGAAATTCCTCTCGATGTTTTGACCGAACTTGTCGACACGGCTCGTCTTACTCCGTCAGCCCGCAATGCGCAGATTGTCCGCTATGCCGTTATTCAGGATAAAGCCCTGCGCGCAAAAATGGAAGATGTTTTTGTGCTCGGCGGAGCGCTGCCGCCGGACCAAAAACCCCGCAAAGGAGCTGATTCTCCCACAGGCTATATTGTGCTTTTGGCTCCGCAGGAAATTACGCTTTTCGGTACTATGGACATAGGCATTGCTGCCCAGACCATTCAGCTTGCCGCAACGGAAAAAGGCTATGCCGCCTGCATGGTGGGTTCTTTTAAAAAGGATGCTGTTGCGGATATCCTGCAAAAGGAAGGCGTATCTTTCTTTGATGAGGAAACGGGCGCCAAGCTTATTCCCTATTTGCTTCTTCTGCTCGGAAAACCGGGTCAGGAACGGGAACTGACCGAGGTGAAGGAAGACGGAAAAACATTGTATTACCATGATGAACGGGGATACAACATGGTGCCCAAGCGTTCTTTGGATTCTGTTTTGGTTCTGAAAAAATAAGAGGCGTTCATGCAAAAGGAAGTTATGGAAACTCTGCAGGCCATGCGGGATAAAAAACCGCTTGTGCACTGCATTACCAATTTGGTTGTCATGCAGGTTAATGCCAACGTGCTTCTTGCGGGCGGAGCTTCTCCGCTGATGGCGCATGCTCAGGAAGAGTTGGATGATATTGTAAAAATTATTAATGCTCTTGTGCTTAATATCGGTACTTTGGATAAGCATACCATAGCCTCCATGAATGTGGCAGGGGATTTTGCCAACAAATACAAAAAGCCCGTTGTGCTTGATCCTGTCGGAGCAGGTGCGTCACGGCTCAGAACGGAAACGGCTCTTTCCATTCTGCGTACCGTAAAACCCTGCATTGTCCGCGGCAACGGTTCCGAAATCATGGCCCTTGCAGGCGAGCTTGGGGAAACCAAGGGCGTGGACAGCACCAAGGGCAGTCTTGAAGTTATGGAGCAGGCCAAGCGCCTTGCCCTGAATTTTCATACCGTGGTCAGCGTAAGCGGTGAAACCGATATGATTACCGACGGTACGAAAACCGCTTATGTGCGGGGCGGAAATCCGCTTATGACCTTGGTTACGGGCATAGGCTGCTCTGCCACCGCAATGACGGGCGCATGCATGGCTGTTGCAAAATCCCCCTTTGTCGGGGCGGTTTCTGCCATGGCGCTTTTTGCAAGCGCAGGTGAGAAAGCAGGCAGAAAGTGTCAGGGGCCGGGCTCTTTTCTGTCTTATTTTATTGATGAACTGTACAATGCCGATTATGCCGATGCAGCAAAACGTGTAACATTAAATTGAGGATAATATGGAATGGTCTGATTTTCGTGATTTCGGTCTGTATCTGGTGACAGATCAGGATTTGTGTTTGGGGAGGCCCTTGACCGATGTGGTTCTGCAGGCCGTGCAGGCAGGCGTGCAGGCTGTGCAGATTCGGGAAAAAAACAACAATACCCGTGATTTTCTTGCTCTTGCCAAAGTGTTGGTGAAGGAAGTGCAGGTTCGCCACAATATTCCCGTGATTATTAATGACAGGGTGGATATTGCCCTTGCATGCGGCGCTGCAGGCGTGCATTTGGGTCAGAGCGACATGCCTGTTGCCGATGCCCGCCGTCTTATGGGCTCAAGGCGCATCATTGGGCTGACAGCCCCCACCATGCAGGATTTGGAAAGGGGCATTAAAGAGGAAATTCAGTATATTGCCGTAAGTCCTGTATTTCCGACCAATACCAAAAAAGATACTGCGCCTGCATGGGGCATTGAAGGCATGAAAAAGGCCCGTGCTTTTATGACCGAAAAAAACTGTTCCATACCGCTTATGACGATAGGCGGCATCAATACGGCAAATGCCAAGGAAATTCTTGATGCCGGCATTGACAGCATAGCCGTGGTGTCTGCCATTTGTTCGGCGGAAGACATTGGGGCAACGGTTAAGGAATTTTTAAGGGCTTTTCAAAAATAATAAAAAAATTTTTGCTCTGCAAATAAGAAAGTTTCTCAATTGAGAAACTTTTTTTTTGCTTAATTTTTGGCTTCAAAGAGGAATAATTCCTATTTAAAGAGAAAATGATTAATCATCTTTGCAATAAGAACGGTCTATTACAATTTGACTATATAATTTCTAAAAAAAATCTAGAAAATATCTAAATTTACTCTTGAAAAAAAAGTTATGCACTTAATAATGACATTGTTTTAATTTTTATGCTACTGTCAAAGCGTTATTTCCCCTAAAGTAAAGTGATAAACTATCCGAAATACAATATGAGGGAAATTTTACAATTGAAGCAGGTGTCGTTATGCGTTCAAATTTTGATTGTAACAATGTTTTTCGCTTTCTTTGGCAAAGTGTTGCAGTGGTTATTGCCATTGCGCTCAGTTTTGCGATTGTGCATGCAACCCCCTCAGGCTACGAGGACGCAAAAGTGGAGCTTACCCGTCTTTTGGAAGACAAAAAACGCAGTGAGTACCGTCATAACTGGATAAAGCTGTCCGACGAATTTTATGACATATACCGCAACAATGCGAAATGGAACAACAGGCCTGCCGCATTGTTCCGTTCCGCTTATGCCCTTGATCAGATGGCGCAGCGTTCCTTTGTGCGCAAAGATGCGCAGAACGCCATTGACCGTTATCTGCTTTTGGTGAAAAAGCATAAACTCAGTCCTCTTGCCGATGACGCCCTGTTTTATTCCGCACAGCTTGCAGACAAGGTTCTGCGTGACACCAAGAGGGCAAAACGCCTGCTTAAACAGTGCGTGCGTGATTATCCCACGGGCGATTTTCATGTAAAAGCCAAAAAATACTATGCTGAAATAGGTGACGGTGCCCTTGCTTCTCTCGGCAATGTGGCTGTTTCCCGGCCTTCTCAGGCTGATATTACGCTGAAGACCATAAATACTCAGCTCAATAATGATGTGGTGCGCATTGTGCTTTCCATGGAAAGCGTGGCATCATGGCGTGCCAAATATACGGGAGACGAGAAAAATCCCGGAGTTGTGCTGACGCTGAATAATGTTATGCCTTCCGATAATCTGGATTTGGAAGATACGTTTAAAAAGAGCGGCATTTTTGTCGGCTATCAGATTGATTATAACGAAATGCAGGCGGCCTGCACCGTTACGCTGGAATTTTCCGATTTGCTCCGTTATGCCGTAAAAGCGGAAAAACAGCCTGCCCGTCTTATTATTGAAGCCACCGATTCACCCAACCGCCTTGTTTCCGGCATTACCGTAAAAAGTACGGCTGCTGCCAAAAAAGGCAAAGCTGCCGTTAAAAGCACGTCAAAAAAGCATGAACAGAAACGGCCCGTGCAGTACGGCAAAAACGATGTTCCTCTTTTGGCAAGGCAAATAGCCAGTCAGCTTGGCTTAAAAGTTGAAACAATAGTTATTGACCCCGGTCACGGCGGAAAAGATCCCGGAGCCGTCAATAACGGAATAAAGGAAAAGAATTTTAATCTTGATGTGGCAAAACGTCTTGCCGGTGTGCTCAGAAGTGCGGGGTATACCGTGCATCTGACAAGAACTGCGGACAGATTTGTGGGACTGTACGAGCGGACGGATATAGCCAGAAAGCATAAGGCCGATCTGTTTATTTCCCTGCACGCCAATTCCAGTGTCAATGCAAAGGCAGAAGGCTTTGAAACCTATTACCTTGATTTCAGCAATGACGAAAAATCCATCCGTTTGGCTGCCATTGAAAATGCAGGCGTGGAAAAACGCGGTCTCGGCGAAATGGAACATATTTTGGGCGATATGCTTTTGAAAGCCCGTATTCAGGAATCCAAACGCCTTGCCGCAAAAGTTCAGGCAAGTGCCGTGCGCAAAATCAACCGTGAAGGCTATGCCCTGAAAAGCAACGGTACCAAGGGTGCGCCTTTCCATGTGCTTATCGGATCTTCAATGCCGTGCATTTTGATAGAAATGGGCTATACGTCCAATTCCAAAGAGGCAAAGCGCCTTGCTTCCGATAAATACAAAAATGCCCTTGCAGAAGGCATTGCCAACGGCATACATCAATATGCCTTGGAATTGAATAAATAGTGCATAAGGAAGGCACCGGGAACGGTGCTTTTCTGTTTAAAAAATAAAATCATAACATGAAGTTTCCTTTTTGGGGCTGCGCCGGCAGAATTTTTGCATCTGTGCAGATTTGTTTTTTTAATTGGCGAATTTGTTTTTTTTTTATATTTAATATGTTTATATGATATATTCAGC
>CALUWZ010000051.1 GCA_944324625.1 uncultured Mailhella sp.
AATAAAAAGGCAGGTTATCACCTGCCTTTTTATTTTTTTAATGCATATAAGGCCCGCTCGCTGCCTGCCAAATCATACAGCGTGTGCACGTTTGAAAATGCATATTTTTCACAAAGACAACGCACGGAATCACCTTGATTGTAACCGTGCTCGATCAGCAAAAGCCCACCGCTTTCCAGCACTTTTTCGGCCAAAATCAACAATCTTTCAATATGAAACAAACCAGTGAGGCCTTCGGAATTTTCCCCAGAAACCAACGCTGTTTGTGGCTCAAAATTTTTAACGCTTCTGTCCAGACAAGCATATTCAAAATCAGGAATGTAAGGAGGATTGCTCACAAGACAGCAAAACTTTTTTCCCTGCGAATATGCAAGCAGCCGCCCGGCAAATTCCCCGTCGGTAAAATCATCGGCATAAAAATTTGCTTTGGATGAAAGCCCCAGTGCACAGGCATTGCGTTTTGCCAGCGAAACAGCCTGATCATTAATATCAATTCCTATGCCGAAAGCTCTTGGCTCTTCTTTTAAAACAGACAGCAGAATGCATCCCGTGCCTGATCCCAAATCACAGACAGACAAAGTATCCGAGGCAGTGCCCCGAAGATATCCTAGCGCCTCATCAACCAAAAGCTCCGTTTCTGGACGGGGAATAAGCGTAGAAGGTTCCGCAAAAAAGTTATATCCGTAAAATTCTTTTATCCCCGTCAAATAAGCAAGAGGCTCCCCGCTTTTCCTTTTCTCATAGACTTCAGAAAACTGTCCGTATTCTTTTTCCGTTAAAACATAATCCCCGTGGCTGAGCAAAAACACCTTGTCTTTTTGCAGAACAAATCCCAATAAATAATACAATTCATTGCGGGCCTCAGCCATGGTGGCCGCCGAGGACGAAAAAAAATCCGGGTTCCTGTCATCCCCTGCTGCAAGCAAATCCCCCGCAAACCGATCAACCAAAGCCTTTATGCTGTCTGAAGCCACAATTTTCCCCGTTTTCTTAATTTTTTTTTCTTTACATTTTTGTTATAAAAAAAAAAAAAACAATATATTTAAATCAAGCCTCTTTTCATGCTGTTCCTATAAAATATAAGCAATGCTGCCCAAAAATCAACAAGTAATATTGTATCATTTATTCACAAACCATTATACCGTCAATATTTAACATTTTAAAGCGTCTGCCCCTCCTTATTTGTCTGACAAATTTGTTTTTTTTAAATTTTTTTGCATTATTTAACTTACAGCAAATAACATATTGTAATAATAAATTTTTTAATCAAATTATTTTTTACAATTAATTTCATGAAAAAATTTTTCCAAAAATAATGTGAAAAGATTTACTTGCCAAATTCAGAAAATATAGTAAAATACATTTTAATAAAAAAGTGCGTTTGCACAAAATTTTTATTAGGGAAATTTTAACAAGGAGAGTCGTATGTCTCAACATGATGAAAGCATCGTCATAGACAGAGCGAAAAGCAGCTGGTCTGACCTTTGGAAAAAGGAAGACTACTGGGCAATTTGGGTAGGCGTAGCAATTGTATTGCTGTCTATTTTCATGATCCTTCCTGCAAAATCTGAATTTATTCAAAAAATTCAGACCCAAAACGAAATCATCGCAATTGAAAAAGAAAAACCCTATGAAACAGTTGCACTGATTGAAGCCAAAAAAGCTAAAAAAGCTGTTATGGGCGGCGCATTGCCTGCAATGAAAGAATTCAAATCCTATTTTGCAACTCCCAAAAAATGGAACGGCAACATTTTGGATTCCATGGTTCTTTCTCAGGCTCAGGCAGACAAAGAAAATGCTGCTCTTTTGCCTAAAGTTGAAGAAGCCAGCGCAGCTGCCAGCCTTGCCAAAGAAGTTGCCGTTACCGCAGACAAACTCGCTGCTGATGCCAACTATCAGGATGCACAGCTGAATGCTGCTGCTGAAGAAGCAATCGGCGCTTGGCAAAAAGCAGAAAGCGCAGCTTCCAAGCTTTCCGAAAAAATCGTTAAACCCTACAACCTCTTCCCCAAAATGATTTTGCTCGGTGTTGGCATTGCCCTTATCATGAGCATCGGCATTTTCTTCATGGGTTCCAGTGTTGCTAAATTCATCGGCGGCTTTATCGGCGTTTACTTCCTTTGCGTTGTCGCACAAATCCTCGGCGTACACAAAGGAATGAGCTACTACGGCATTAACGCGGAAATCTGGTCCATCGTTCTCGGCATGCTCGTTGCAAACACCGTAAAAACCCCAAGCTGGATGATGCCTGCAGTTCAAGTTGAGTACTACATCAAAACAGGTCTTGTACTCCTCGGCGGTGAAGTTCTCTTCACAAAAATCGTTGCAATCGGTATCCCCGGCATCTTCGTAGCATGGGTTGTAACGCCTATCGTTCTTATTTCTACCTTCATTTTCGGTCAAAAAGTTCTGAAAATGGAATCCAAGACCCTGAACATCACCATTTCTGCCGACATGTCCGTTTGCGGTACCTCTGCTGCCATTGCTACCGCTGCTGCCTGCCGCGCTAAAAAAGAAGAACTTACCCTTGCCGTAGGTCTTTCTCTTACCTTCACAGCCATCATGATGATTGCTCTTCCTGCTGCCATTAAGGCTATCGGCCTTGACGCAGTTCTCGGCGGTGCATGGATCGGCGGTACAATCGACTCCACCGGTGCTGTTGCTGCTGCAGGCGCTTTCCTCGGCGATACCGCTATGCAGGTTGCTGCTACCATTAAGATGATTCAAAACGTTCTTATCGGTGTAACCGCATTCTTTGTAGCTCTTTACTTCACCACCAAAGTTGAACACAGCGGTGACGGCAAAGTAAGCCTCATGGAAATCTGGCACAGATTCCCCAAGTTTGTTATCGGCTTCCTTGGCGTATCCATTCTCCTTTCTTCCATGGCTGCATCTTACGGTTCCGACCTTTCATACTCCATCATCGACAAAGGTATTGTTGACGTAACCAAGGGTCTCCGCGGCTGGTACTTTGCTCTTGCCTTCATCTCTGTAGGCCTTGCAACCAACTTCCGTGAACTTGCCAGCTACTTCAAAGGCGGCAAACCACTCATCCTTTATGTTTGCGGTCAATCCTTCAACCTCGCACTGACCCTGTTCATGGCATGGGTAATGTTCGACCTTGCATTCCCCGAAATTAAGGCTTCTATCCTGCAATAAGCAGCTGAGCTTTAACCGATAAAAAAACCACCTGAAAAGGTGGTTTTTTTATTTAACCGCCAAATTAATCCGATATGCTTTTATGCACAGCCCCAAAACAGCCGTTCAGTTATTGTGCTGCATTTTCAGCCCCTCCCGCATGGGACTGCCAACTTTGTTGAACAGACACCGAATACTGACAGCATATTACTGACCTAACCTGTTATATTTTTGAATAAATCCTGAAATTGCCCCTTTATTGCAGAAAGCTTTGCAGCAAGCTTGAATTGTAAAGCAGGTATGAATATGGATTTTCTGCATAAAGAACTTATTAATAGAGAACATATCGGCAATATCATCAAACAGGCTCTGAACGATGACAGAAAACTTTTTTGCCGTCACCAACATGCCGACGACAACGAAGAAGTGCAAATTACCTGTGTAAAATCGACAGATACGCACTTATATTTTATGGTAACCCATTGCGCACAATTTGAAATGCAAATCAATGACCTCTTGACAATTCATTTTACCGTCCGCCATGAAAACAGATTTCTGCCCTGCGAAATTTCCGTACGCGCAAAATCCTTCCGCCTTTATCAGGGAAAACTCTTTTTTTACACCTCATATCCCATAAGCATACGGCACAGACAGCGCCGTCTTTTTGCCCGCTATCCCGTAACTGCGGACTGTTTTTCGCAAATGGAGCTTGCCTATACCAACAGCGATTATTTTTATCGGGACAAATGGAATATTTTCCCGCCTGAACTTGTGAATATCGGCAATATCTCCATAGGGGGGATAATGCTTTTTCTCAGACAGAATGACAGCTGGGAAAAAAAATTAACATATAAGTCAACACTCATTTTAAGCTGTACATTCAATACGGAAGACAGTCACCCGGCTGAAAAAAATGCTTTTTACATTGCAGGAAACATTTTGGACATTCAGCAGGCCGGCCATTGCAAAATAAAGCAAATCCGCGCCAAATTCAGTCATTGGACATATCAGCACAATATCAGCTGGAAAGAAATAAAAGAAAATGAAGGCATTGAGGCCATGGCAAAATTCCTGTTTCACTATGCCTACAAAAACAAGCTGGTCACATATTAACACTCAGCATGCTGCTGCCGCGGGAGAAAACATGTTTTCAAAAAATATCATACACAATATTTTGGACGGATTTGACGGAATAGCCTATCTTACCGATTTCAACACCCATGAATTGCTGTATATAAACGAAAAACTTGCATCTTATTTAAATATTAAGCAAAAAGATGAATATGCCCGCAGAAAATGCCATGAAGTACTGCAGGAAAAAGACTGCCCCTGCACGTTTTGCAGCAGCAAGCTGCTTTCGCTGAACAAAATTCACGGCTGGGAGCTCTATAATCCGCAGCTGCAGCGTTTTTTTGAATTTAAAGAATCTGTGTTTGAAGCTGAAGGCAAAAAACTGCGTTTAAAATTCGGCGTTGACGTCACTCATTTAAAAAAATACATCGATGCCATTGAAGCCAATTATTCCCGCGAACAAATTCTGGTAAACTGTGCCAAGGCCATGTGCTCCGAAGAAAATTTTGATTATGCTGTTTCGTCGATTTTGGAACAGATTGTCCTGTTCTTCAATGCCGACAGGTCCTATCTCTTTGAACACGACATAAATTTAAATACGCTCATTGCCACACACGTTTACGTAAAACCTCAGGTAAAATCTTTCAGAAATATTTTGTCCGCCGTGGCGCAGGACGAACTGCAGGAATGGCTGTATCAGTTTTATAACGGAAATGAAGTATATCTGCAGAATGTTGAAACGGATTTGGATTTATACCCTGAACTTTATGAAGCATTTAAAGAACGGGATATTCAAAATCTTCTCATTTTTCCCATCTGCAGCAAAGATAAATTTATCGGAATCATTGGCGTGGACAATGCAAGAAACAATCTCAAAAACAAAGAACTGCTGTGTACAATTGCCTTGTTTGTCATTGACAATCTGCAAAAAAGAAAAACTATTGACACACTCAGTTTCATCAACGAAACAGATGTGCTTACAGGCAATTACAACAGAAAAAAATTCAATTCCGTTATCCGCAGGCTTCACAACATTCAGGGACAATTCGGAATTATTTATGTAACCATAAATGAACTGAAAAAAATAAACGACACTCGGGGAAGAGAATACGGTGATGGTCTTCTGCAGGAAGTCAGCATATTTTTGACAAAGCATTTTGCCAATCATATTTACCGCATAAGCGGAGACGAATTTGTCATCATTTTGGAAAACACTGCAAAAGACATTTTTGAAAAACGTGTAAATCAATTTATGGAAGAATTGAAATTCAAACCCTCCATGAGCCTTTCCGTAGGAGAATGCTGGGGAGAAAATGAATTTATTGACGATATCCTGCAAAAAGCCGATCAAATTATGTTCAAACGCAAAACAGAATACTCCTCGGAAAAACAAGCGTAAGCGGCAGGCCGCTCAATACGCATTTCTGCTCACTGCCGTAAAAAATAACTCTTATCCGCTTTTCAGCGATAAGAGTTTTTTACTGCCTGCCGGTTTCAGAACAAAAGCGACTTTTCAGGGTCTGTCTGTCAGTTTCAGAACCTGTCTGTATTTTTATGATTTCCCGTAATGGCAAATTCAACCCATTCCGCAATATTTGTGGCATGATCGCCGATACGTTCGAGATACTTCGCAACCATAATCAAATCTATGGCAAGTTCTCCCTGTTCCTGCGCATTGTTATTGATAAAGCGGATAAGATCCTGTTTTACCTGTTCAAACAAATCATCCACAATGTCATCCTGCTTGATGATTGCGCCGGCCAAAGCCAAATCCTGTTTGACATAAGCCGTTACGCAGTCGGAAACCATGGCCATTACCTGTTTGCTCATGCTTTCTATTTTGGATACTTCAAAATTTTCGTATGCTTCGTCATTGGTGATGATTTCTGCAATGTCTGCAGCCTGATCACCTATGCGTTCCATATCGGTAATAATTTTCAGGGCTGCCGAAACTTCACGCAAATCCTTGGCAACGGGCTGCTGCCGCAGCAAAAGCCGCAGACAGAGATTTTCTATTTCTTTCTCTATTCTGTCAATTTCGTTTTCCACGTCATAAACGGTTTTTGCCTTGCAGCTGCTGTTTTTCAATAAAATGGAAGTTGCCTTGCAGATGGCGATTTCGCAAAGTTCCCCCATATAAACCAAATGTTCATGCAGTTCATTCATTTCTTTTTCAAAGGTATTTCGCATTATCCGAACCTTCCTGTAATATAGTCTTCCGTTCTTTTGTCATGCGGAACGGAAAAAAGTGTATCCGTACTGTCATATTCAATCACTTCGCCAAGCAGAAAAAAAGCCGTATTGTCAGAAATGCGCGCTGCCTGCTGCATATTGTGGGTAACTATGACAATGGTGTACTGTTCTTTCAGTTCCACAACAAGGTCTTCGATTTTTGCCGTGGAAATGGGATCAAGGGCTGATGTCGGTTCATCCATGAGCAGAACTTCAGGATTGACGGCCAGCGCACGGGCAATGCAAAGACGCTGCTGCTGTCCGCCTGAAAGGCCCAAGGCATTTTTATTGAGTCTGTCTTTGCTTTCTTCCCAAACGGCAGCTTTTTTCAATGAACTTTCCACAATTTCATCAAGAACCGCTTTTCGGGTAATGCCGTGGGTACGCGGCCCGAAAGCGATATTGTCATAAATGCTCATGGGGAACAGATTGGGCTTTTGAAAAACCATGCCTACTTTTTTTCTGAGCAGGTTTACATCATATTCCGTATATACATTTTTTCCGTCAAGCAAAATTTCACCCTGAATTTTGCATCCCTGAACCAAATCATTCATTCTGTTGACGGATTTCAGCAGCGTTGATTTTCCGCAGCCCGAAGGACCGATAAAAGCAGTGACATTATTGGCGGGAATATTGAGATTTATGTCTTTCAGAGCATGGAAATCGTCATAATGCAGATTGACATGCCGTATAATAATTTTATCCATGAACCATCCTTTTATGCATAAACAAATTTTTTGGCGAGATAATAAGAAAATGCATTAATCAAAACCACAAACAGCAGCAATATTACGGCTGTCGCATAGGCCTGTTCCATATACAGCCCTTCGTTTGCAAGCGTAAACATGTGAATGGCCAAAGAACGGCCGGAACTCATTACAGACCCCGGAAGCTGCGCCACGGTTCCTGCGGTATAAACCAGTGCTGCAGTTTCCCCTGCTATCCTGCCGACGGAAAGGATAATGCCGGCCAAAATCCCCGGAACCGCCGCAGGCAGAACAATACGGAAAATAGTTCTCAGTTTTCCGGCCCCCAAACCGTAGCTTCCCTCACGAAAAATATCGGGTACGGCAAGAAGGGCTTCTTCCGTTGTGCGGATAATAAGCGGCAGAATCATAATGGTCAGCGTCAGCGAACCCGCAAGCAGTGAAAATCCCAGACCGCAGCTGACTACAAAAAACAGCATGCCGAACAATCCGTATATAATGGACGGAATGCCTGCCAGCGTCACAGTCGTAATACGGATAATTTCAACAAAACGGCTTTTTTTGCCGGCATATTCCACAAGATAAATTGCGGAAAAAATACCGAGCGGTGCGGCAAAACAAAGCGAAAGCAGCGTAATGACCAGCGTGTTGATAATGGCAGGCGTTACGGAAGCGTTTTCTGTCGTATAATTCCATGCAAACGTGGAAAGACTGATATGCGGAAGTCCCTGCACGACAATATGCAGGATAAGAAACAGCAGCACACCGAAGGTAAGCACCGCGGACAAAAGAACCATTATCCGCAGCATAGCGGAACCGGGACAGTTTTTATAGCTCAAAAATTTTTGCTGTACATTCATCATAGTTTTCATAAAAAATACATTACCGTTCCATTAATCGTTCAGCCGTTATTTGCTTCTGCTCAAATACGCCAAAAACAGATTGATAATCAGAATAAAGGCAAAAAGCACAACACCCGTTGCAATCAGCGCATCTCGGTGCAGATCAGCGGCATACCCCATTTCAATCACCACATTGGCGGTAAGGGTCCGCACGCCCTGAAAAATGTCCGAAGGAATACGGGCTTGGTTGCCGGCAACCATAATGACTGCCATAGTTTCACCCACGGCCCTTCCCATGCCAAGCACTGCAGCGGCTAAAATTCCTGATTTTGCAGCCGGCACAACAACCTTGAAAATACATTGTTCATGGGTTGCGCCAAGCGCTGCCGCACCCTCATAGTAGAGAGAAGGAACCGCACGCAGCGATGCTTCCGTTACGCTGATGACGGTCGGCAAAATCATAATGCCGAGCAAAATCGATGCAGTAAGAATATTATTGCCGTTTCCGCCCATACCGAGAAACTGACCCAGATCACGAATCAGCGGAACAATGACCACCAACCCGAAAAAACCGTATACAACCGAAGGAATGCCCGCCAAAATGTCGGTTGAGGCTTTCAAAGGCCTGTATAATTTTTTCGGACAATAAAAAGCCATAAAAACTGCCGTGAAAATACCTATGGGAACACCTGTCAAAACAGCGCCCGCCGTTATGTAAACACTTCCGACAATCATGGGAAATATGCCGAAAATTTCAATATTGGGACGCCACACCGTTCCGCTCAAAAAATCCCATATCCCGATTTCAGACAATGCGAGTGTGCCGTTATGAAAAAGAAATATGCAGATAAATGCCACTGCCAGAACTGATGTGCAGGCAGCGACAAAAAACACACCCTGCATGATTTTTTCATTCCATGCTTGGCGTATCATTTATTTTGAAACCTCATCCCATGTTTTGGCATTACCGAGGTAAATTTCCCGAACCTGTTCATTGGTCAGATTTTCAACGGGATTGTTTTTATTGACGATTACGGCAATGCCGTCGGTGGCAATAACAACGGGTTTCAGTCCCTGTTCAATTTCCTTGGCTTTCAGTTCGCGGCTTGCAAGACCGATGTCATAATTGCCGTTCAATGCGGAAATCATGCCCGTGGTGGAATCGGTTACCTGAAGTTCAAGCTTGGCATTGGGATTGACGGTTTTGTAAGCTTCCGCAAGTTTTTCCATTATAGGGGATACTGATGAGGAACCGCCGACAACTGCCTTGCCTTCAGGCTTTGCGGAAGAAAATTCTTTTTGTTCCGCAACAGGAATATAACCGCCGGCTTTTACAACTTCCTGACCTTTCGGACTGAGAATAAAAGCAATGAAATCCAAAGCCACGGCATTGTCTGTATTGGGTGCTGCGGCAATGTTGAACGGACGGGAAACAGTGTAGCTTCCGTTTTGAATGTTTTCAATGGAAGGTTCTGCACCGTTTATCTTGACGGCTTTAACTTTATCGTTCAAAGCTCCTAAAGAAATGTAGCCGATGCCGTATGCATCGCCTGCAACCGTTGTCATCATAACAGAAGTGCTGTTTGTGATTTGTGCGTCCAATGTCGTAAGGTCAGCTTTTTTGCCTTTAATTTCACCGAGTACGCCGAACAGCTCTACAAAAGCACCGCGCGTGCCTGAACCGTCTTCACGGGAAATAACGCTGACGGGAGAAGATGCGTTCCATTCGGCTCTTGCAGAATCAATGCCTGAAAAAAGCGTGCACAACATAAAAACAGCAGCTGCCAATGATTTGATTTTCATAAAAAACTCCTTTTTGGTTTTTGTTGAGCTTGGTATAAAACAGGATTGTAAAAACAAAAGCAGGCATTGAGTAAAATAACGGTAAAATTAACACGGCGCTTTTTGCGCGCACAAATCAAAAATGTTCCGGCTTGTCAAAATGCTTTTTCTTTTATAGGATAAGGATATCAAAAAATATAAAATCGGCTTTTCTCAGGCTTTTGCTGTCAAAACAACGCACCTTCGGCTGTTTTGTCTTATCAAAGGCACAATAATTGCATTTTATTAATCAAATTGGGCAAAAGGTAAAACCATGCAAACAAAAATCATTGACCCGTCTGCTTTTCCCCTTGGTTTTCAAACGTTTCTGCAAAATAACGCTTTACCTTTTCCGCCTCTTCCGCAAACACTTTTACCGTTTTTCAAAGAAACAGATTACAACTTTTTTGGCACAACAGCCTATTGTCCCGAAAAAAATCTGCTGTTTTTGGAAGATTTAAAAAAAACAAAGACCCCGATAAATACCTTGAGCACAGGAATTATCGGCAGTTCCCTGCAAAGCAGGTACGCAGTTTATTTCCTGCACCTTGAACAGCTTTTGCTCGGAATTTCCTTAGGCTGGAACAGAATTTACGCAGATGCGGAATTTGAACGCACTGAATTGGAACAGGCTTACAAAATTGCCAAAATCTGCATCCTCAATATGCCCGAACAGGGTGAATTGGCAGTCCTCGTCAATGAAAACGGCTGCACATGGCAGTACAGTAACGGCGAAAACGTAAATCAAGGCGAAAATCTTGCCTCACTGCTGGACTTCATTGAACAGCAATCCCCTGAAAACTTTGAACTTCCACCCCATTTATGGATCCGTGTATAAAGGAGAAACGGCATGACCCAGCGCATCGACTCAACCACTATTACCACTTTTAC
>CALUWZ010000052.1 GCA_944324625.1 uncultured Mailhella sp.
CCAATGCTTCGGAAATGCGGGTAATGATGATTTTGTCAAGGCCCAGAGTCTCTCTGAGCGGTTCTATTTTTGACCAGAACAGGTCAAGAGTGATGAGAACTTTTGGTTTGGAGTCGCGGAAATGGTGGGTGAGTTCTTTTTCCATATACAGGGGATTGGTCATAACCACAATGGCGCCGGCTTTGATCGCTCCCCAGAAAGCAAGTACGGTCTGAGGAAGGTTGGGGAGCATAATGGCTATTCTGTCCCCTTTTTCAATGCCCATGCTGCGCAGGGAGGCGGCGATGTTTTCGGCTTTTTCGTTGAGTTTTTCGTATGTTATTTTGTAATTGTGGAAACGCACGGCATCGGTTTTGCCTGCTTTTTCCGCTGCTTCAGCCAGAAAATCCTGCAAATTGCAGGCAGGAAAATTAAATTCCAGAGGAGCATTGCCTTCATAGTGGGCGTGCCAAGGAGGTAAAGTTTGGTCTGACATGTTTTTTCCTTATTGTTTAGAAAACATTGCGCGTATTGAACGTTCAGGCTCTGTTAGAAAACTTTGGCGCTGGAGGAAGGATTCCATTTTTTGCCAAAGGGGCAGGTGGACAGAATAACAGGGAAAGGACATTGTTTTCTTTTGAATTCACTTGCTTTTAAGCGACGGTAGATGAGCATGATATCTTCATCTGACAAATGTTCTTCCTGTATGCTTTCCGGAGCTTTGCCCTGTTCCAGCAGCTGATATAGAACGGCGTCAAGATACGGATAAGGCGGAAGGCTGTCTTCGTCTTTTTGGTTGGGCCGAAGTTCCGCAGTGGGGGCTTTGACAAAGACATTATGGGGAATGCATTCACGTTTTTTGTGTTCGTTGAACCATGCTGCAACCTTGTAGGCACGGGATTTGTAAATGTCGGCAATGGGTTCCAGCGCGCCGACAGTATCGCCGTAAAGCGTGCAGTAGCCCATGGCGGCTTCGGATTTGTTGCCTGTTCCGATAACCATGGCCCCCACTCTGTTGGCAAAGGCCGTCAGCAGATTGCCTCTTGTGCGGGCCTGTATGTTTTCAAAGGTTGTATCATCTTTATAAAAGGGTTTTTCATTGGCAAAACTTGCCGCAAGAGCACTTTCAAAGCTTTGGGCAATGTCAGAAATGGGAATGATGTAATAGGACATGCCCAGATTTTTGGCAAGATTAATGGCATCGTCCATGCTTTCCTGACTGTTGTATTTTGAGGGCATGATAATGCCGGTTACGTTTTTGCTGCCCATGGCTTCGCAGGCAATGGCCGCCACAAGGGCAGAGTCCATGCCGCCGCTCAGGCCTATGACGGCACGCTTTATTCCTGTTTTAAAAGCGTAATCGTAAACAGCCTGTTTTGCTGCCAAAAAAAGCAAGCCGTCGCTGTTTGCGCTGGGGAAGTTTTTGTTTTCTGCCTGAATGGTTTTGCCGTCAAAGTCAAAATAGGCGCAGTCTTCGCTGAAGGGATTCAGCTGCAGGAGCATGAAGCCCATAGCGCTGAACAGCATGCTTTGTCCCGCAAACACAATGCCGTCGCTTGCGCCGCAGGCATTCATATAGACAACGATTTTTTGATGTTTTTTGGCAAATTTTGAAAGGGCATTCTGCACGCTGAATCCGTCATAAAACGGATGGGCCGCGGCAAGATGGATAATGTTTGTTTCTTCAGGAACTGCCATGTTTTCCAAGAACGGAACAAAATCTTCTGCCTGTTCGGGGCAGTGCGGAGCAAATATGCCGATGCCGTTCAGTTTATAGAGTCCGTTCTCTTTGTAAAAGTCGCCGTGCATGCGCCAAGCAGGTTCGTCAATTTCTTCCAGACTTTCATATAACAGATTGGTATGTTCACAGGTAAGCTGCGTGCTTTTTACCCGGTCCAAAAAACCGCCCACATGGCTTATTTCCTTATACGGGTGCTGGATGAGAGGCAAAGACGGAAGAAACGTGCAGGAGTCTTTTTCCAAATTTTTGGTAAAAGCCAGAACTTTGTGCGCATTGGCCCACATGTCTCCGAGCTTGCCGTTGATTTGATAAAGATAGAAACGCATGGCATGTCCTTTAATTGAGATAGCGTTGAAAAGTGCAGTGTTTTGGCATTTGCTGCACTGTGGAATTTATCCGTTCAGCACATCGTGCATGGAATATAACGTTCCTGCTTTTTGGTTGGCAAGCCAGCGTGCGGCACGCAGAGCGCCTCCTGCAAAATTTTCTCTGGAATGGGCATGGTGGGTAATTTCGATGCGTTCGCCTGCGCCCATGAAATATACGGTATGCACGCCGACCACGTCGCCGCCGCGCAGGGTTTGTATGCCTATTTCGTCTTTCGGTCTTTCTCCGATTATGCCTTCACGGTGATAGCAGGCTACATCGGCAAGCTTTTTGCCTTTGCCTTCTGCCACTGCTTCGGCAAGGCGCAGGGCAGTGCCGCTTGGGGCGTCTTTTTTGAGATTGTGGTGAATTTCCATAAGGTCTGTATCATAATCGGGACCGAGCATGGCGGTAAGTTTGGGCAGAATATCCAAAAGCACGTTGACGCCCACGCTCATGTTCGGAGACATCATGATGGGGGTTTGTTTGGCATATTCGGCAATTTGGGCCTTTTGTCCGGCGTCAAGGCCGGTTGTGCCGATGACTAAAGGATTTTTATGTTCGGCGGCAAGTTTTGCGTTTTCCATGGTGGAAGCCGTGGACGTAAAGTCAATAATTACGGCATGAGGGAATTTTTCAATACAATCTTTCAGGCTTTGGGCAACAAAGCAGCCATCAGGCAGTTTGGGCAGAAATTCTGTTTTCGGTTCGACAACGGCAGCAACAGTGAGGTCCTGAGCATTTGAGGCAAGGCGGATAAGGGTGGATCCCATGCGGCCTGCGCCTCCCAAAATAATGAGATTTGTATTCATAAAATTTCCTTTTCAAAAAATATGCTTATTTTTTACCATAGGTTGCCCAAAAAAGAAATAAAAAATTCCGTAAAGATTTTAAATAAAAAAAGTGCCTTTTATGCAAGACACTTTTTAAATTCCTTATGGAAGGCAAAAAGACTTAGTTTACGGAATCTTTAAGGTTTTTGCCGGGAGTGAATTTTACAACAGAGCATGGAGGAATGTTGATTTCTTCACCTGTGCGGGGATTGCGGCCTTTGCGTGCGGCACGTTTGGTTACTTTAAAGCTGCCGAAACTGGTCAGAGTAATGGTTTCGCCTGCTGCAAGGCTTTCGGTAATGGCTTCGATGGTTGCGTCAAGGGCAGCTTCAGTTTTAGCTTTAGTTGGCAAACCGGACTTTGCGTGAATTTTTTCAATGAGTTCAGCTTTAGTCATCTTTTTGTCTCCATTTTTTTATGCTAAATATTATTGGTTAGCGTACGTTTTAAAAACGTTAAGATAAACTTAGAGGCATGTTATTTTATTGTCAAGCTTTTTTTGATAATTTTTTTGTATCTCACCATAAATCCATGTTAATTCATGTTTGTTGCAGGAAAGGTGCAAAAGGGACGAATTTGGGATATTTCTAAATAAATCAATGTGTTCTTTTGTGTCTTCGCCTTGAAGTTTTACGGTGAACACAAAGTTCTTTACATTGCCCCTGTCCAGCCAGCGGCTGGTGAGTTCAAAGAGTCTTGAAGGGTAGCATGCCATGTCCGAAAGAAGCCAGTCAATCTGCGGATAATCCTGCGGACGCAGTGAAAATCCGCTTTTGTTTTGATATGTTACCGTGGGCATATTCATGACTTCAGGGGTGATTTCCGCTTTGTCGATGGCGGTTATGTTCACTCTGTGCTTGGCCATGACCCAAGTCCAGCCGCCCGGACAGGCGCCGAGGTCTATGGCATTTTCGCCTTCTTTCGGAAATGTTTCGGTTACGGTAAAAATTTCCCATAATTTTAAATAGGCACGGCTTGGCGGTTCTTCTTTGTTTTCTTCGAAATTTACTTCTCCGTGCGGAAAAGGGGAAGATGTATGCGTGCTGTATAAAATCTGATTGGGTTCAAGCAGCGTCCATGCGCCAAGATTTGAAGCCGGGCAGGGATCGCCGTATACATGGTTTTTAAAGCGGATTTTGGGGAGGTTTTCCTCAATAAGTTTGGCGCGTCTGAAAAAGTCAACGGGATAGGAATGCCAGTTGCGCTGAATGGCTTTCAATTCTTTGACAGCGTGATTAATGGACGTAATGGGCAGTGTTTTCAGGTTATGCCATGTATTTTGCGCCCAAACGGGTTTTGTTTCCGTTTTGGGGCAGAGGAAAAAGCGTCCGTACTGCAGAAGAACGGGAATATTTAACCCGGCCAGTTCTTTTTTGAGCTCGTGTTCAAAAAAACGGGGAGCAATGTAAACTGTATTGTTTTCCATATTGATGCAGATTTGCTGTTTGCCGCAGGTTCGGCATTTAATTTCGGTGCGTATTGGTGCCGTGGCCAAAATATTCCGCTGCCAGTTCACGCAGTTTGTATTTTTGAATTTTTCCGCTTGCGGTAAGCGGGTAGCTTTCCAATGTTGCCACATGGCGGGGAATTTTATGCCATGCAATTTTGCCGCGGCAGAAATCACGCACGTCTTCAGCCTTAATGGTTCGGCCGTCCTGCGTTAGAATAAAGGCTGCCACGTCTTCGCCGTATTTATGGGAGGGGATAGCCACGACCTGAACATCGCGCACGCCGGGCATGCGCATAAGAAATTCTTCTATTTCACGGGGATAGATATTTTCCCCTCCTCGAACTATCATGTCTTTGATTCTGCCTGTTATGCGCAGATAGCCCCTTTCGTCCATGACGCCGAGGTCGCCCGAATGAAGCCAGCCGTCCCTGTCAATGACATCGTCCGTGGCCTGCCTGTTGTTGTAATAGCCCTGCATGACGCTGTAGCCGCGGCAGCAGATTTCTCCGTGAGAGCCGGCGGGAAGTTTTTGATTGGTCTGCGGATCGCGGATTTCCACTTCAATGCCCGGCATGGCTTTGCCCACTGTGGCACATCTGTCTTCAATGGTTTCATTTGTGGTCGTCATGGTCATGACGGGCGAATTTTCCGTCAGTCCGTATGGAATGGTTATTTCATGCATGTTCATTTCTTCCAGAACGCGGCGCATTAAAGGTTCGGGGCAGACAGAACCGCTCATGATGCCTGTGCGCAGGGAAGAATAATCAAATTTTTTAAAGAGCTTGTGTTCCACTATGGCCAAGTACATGCTGGGTACGCCGTAAAGCGCCGTGCATTTTTCCGTTTCCACTGCCGTCATGACCTGTACGGGATTGAATGTTTCGGGAATAACGGCACAGCAGCCGTGATGCACAAAGGCCATGATGCCGAGAACGCAGCCGAAACAATGGAATAAGGGCACAGGGGAGCAGACAATGTCTTTTTCGGTAAGTTTTTGGTTTTTGCCGATATGATAGCCGTTGTTGCTTATGCTTACATGGCTGAGCATGACACCTTTCGGAAATCCCGTGGTGCCTGAAGTATACTGCATGTTTACCGTGTCATGAGGGCTGAGTGAAGCCTGCCTTTGCCGAAATTCTTCGTCGGAAACGGTTTTTCCCAGTTCTTTTATCTCAGTTACGGAGAACATGCCTTTTTGTTCTTCTTCGCCGAAGAATATGACCCGTTTTAAATTTGGAAGCTTTTCGCAGTGCAGATTGCCTCTGTTTTGTATTCTCAGTTCAGGCACAATGGTATTGAGGGTTTCCAGAAAATCATGTTCGCGGTAATTTTCCACCAGACAAAGATTTTCGCATTCGGATTGCTGAAGCTGATAGCAAAGTTCGCTGCTGCGGTAATTGGTGTTGACGGTCAGCAGTATGGCGCCGATTTTGGCCGTGGCAAACATGAATGAAACCCAGTGCGGGACATTGGGGGCCCAAACAGCAACTTTTTCGCCTTTTTTTATGCCAAGAGCCATAAGGCCTTTGGCAATGGCGTCAACTTCCGTCTGAAATTCTTTCCATGTATAGCGGATTTCGGCATCAGGAAAAATAAAAGCCATATTGTCGGGAAAGCGGAAAACCGTTGTATCCAGCACCTGTCCTAAAGTTTTTTCTATAAGCGTGAAATCTGCCATAACAAACCTGAAATAAAAAATTTTTAAAATTATATGTAAAGATAGGCAAAGTTGCAAGTTTTAAAGCAGATATTAAAAAATGCAGCCGTCAGCAGAAAAAAAATCCCTGTTCTTGGAACAGGGATTTTTTTGTCAGAAATTTTCCGAAGTTATTTCAAAAAACGTTCTGCAATGGCTGCGCCTGCTTTTCTGCCTGCGCCCATGGCAAGAATGACCGTGGCTGCGCCCGTTACGATGTCGCCGCCTGCAAATACGTTGGGAATTGATGTTTCGCAGGTTTCTTCATTAACCGTAATATAGCCTTTTTTATTGAGTTCAAGAGCAGGGGTATTGTGGATAAAAAGAGGATTGGGGCGTGTGCCTAAAGCAACAATGGCCAAATCCGTTTCCAGTTCAAATTCGGAGCCCTGAACAGGTACGGGGCTTCTTCTGCCGCTTGCGTCAGGTTCGCCGAGTTCCATTTTCTGAAGGGTTACGGAACGGAGTTTGCCCAATTCGTCGCCTTTGAATGCAAGGGGAGCGGCAAGCTCAAGAAGCTGTACGCCCTCTTCAAAAGCGTGTTCGATTTCTTCAAGACGGGCAGGCATTTCGTTTCTGGTACGGCGGTATACGATATGCACGGTTTCGGCGCCCATGCGCATGGCAGTACGGGCGGCGTCCATGGCTACGTTGCCTGCGCCGAAAACAGTCACTTTTTTGCCTGAATAGCAGGGAGTGTCGTAGTTCGGGAAATCATAGGCACGGCCGAGGTTGGTGCGGGTCAGGTATTCGTTGGCGGAAAATACGCCGATAAGGTTTTCGCCGGGTACATTGAGGAAAAGCGGAAGACCGGCGCCTACACCGACAAAAATGGCTTTGTAGCCTTGTTCAAAAAGGCTGTCTACGGTAACGGTGGTACCGCCCACAAAGCTGGTTTTGATTTCAACGCCCATATCTTTCAGGCCTTCAAGTTCCTGCCGCACAATGCTTTTGGGAAGCCTGAACTCGGGAATGCCGTAAACAAGTACGCCGCCGGGTTCATGCAGGCCTTCGAAAACCGTTACTTTTGCTCCGAGGTTGGCAAGATATCCTGCGCAGGTAAGGGAAGCGGGGCCTGAGCCTATGCAGGCAATTTTTACGTCTTTGCTGGCAGAGGCTGCTGCTGTTTTTTTATTGGCGGCAAGAGCTTTGTCGGCCACGTAGCGTTCCAGACGGCCGATAGCCACAGGTTCGCCTTTTGCTCCGAGAATGCATTTTGCTTCGCATTGTTTTTCCTGAGGGCAGACACGGCCGCAGACGGCGGGCAGGGAGTTGGTGCTTTTCAGGATTTCGTAGGCTTTTTCCAAGTCGCCGTTATTGATTTGTGCGATAAATTCAGGAATGCGCACTTCAACGGGACAGCCCTTGCGGCACATGGGATTTTTGCATTGCAGGCAGCGGCTTGCTTCAGCTTTTGCCATTTCGTCGGTATATCCGAGGGCAACTTCATTGAAGTTTTTTACTCTTTCTTCAGCCTTTTGACAGGGCATTTCGGTACGGGGAAGTTTTTCTGACATTCTGTAACCTCGTAAATTAGTGTGCACCGCAAGTGCATTTGTGATGTTCGACGGATTGTGCCTCTTTGTCGCGGAAGGAACTGAGACGGATTTTCAATTCATTGAAATCGACTTTGTGGCCGTCAAATTCAGGTCCGTCAACACAGGTAAATTTGGTTTCGCCGCCTACGGTGACACGGCAGGCGCCGCACATGCCCATGCCGTCAACCATAAGGGAGTTAAGGCTTACGGTTGTGGGAACATTGTATTCTTTAGTCAGTTTGGCGATGGCTTCCATCATGGGAACAGGACCGATGGCAACTACTTCTTTAATGTCTTTGTCGGATTTGAGACGTTCGATGAGAGGATCGGTAACCATGCCCTGAACGCCCATGCTGCCGTCGTTGGTGGCAACAAGCACTTCGTCGCAGAATTTGGACAGTTCGTCATAATAAAGCAAAAGATCTTTGCTTCTTGCGCCGATAACGGCAATAACGTAATTGCCCGCTTTGCTGTGTCCTTTGGCAATGTGGTGCATTGCGGCAACGCCCGTACCGCCGCCGACACAAATAACCTTATGGTCTTTTCCGCCGTTGACAATATGGGTTGCTCTGCCTAAGGGGCCGCATACGTCATGGATTTCGTCGCCTTCGTTCAATGATTCGAGAAGGGTTGTGGATTTGCCCATTACCAAATATACAATGGTGATGGTGCCGTGTTCTTTATCGGTGTCGGCAATGGTAAGAGGAAAACGTTCACCCTTTTCATTGATTCTTAAAATGATAAAGTGTCCGGGCTTTGCGGTTGCAGCAATATGCGGTGCGTCAAGCACCAAACGGCTGGTTCTGCCGGGGATAAGGCTTTCTTTTTTTAAGATTTTAACAGCCATAGGAACTCCTTTTGGCAAGTATTTTAAATAAGTTTATTTGCACAGCATACGCTTATGCATCTATTTTGTCACGAGAAAAAAGCATAAAAGAAAAAATTTTTTTTGCTAACTTCTTGAAAAAAATCACAAGACAGTGTAGAGTGATATAAGCGAGGTGAAATTATGGATTTTGCATTTTTTATCGGCGGAATTGTGGCCGTTGCAATAGCTCTTTTTGTTATTAAAGCAACAAGTCCCAACGAAAAACATTAATACATGAAAGCATGGCAGGCCCATGCTTTTATGTTTTTTGCCGTGCAGATTACAGCTGCCAGACCCTGCAGAAATTCAGAAACTGATCCATGCTTTGGGAATGGTATTTTTTTGCGTGGTAACAGATATACAGCGTTCGGTTCAGTTTTTCATCTAGATTTATCATGCCGAAGCGTTCCTGAATTTTATGCTGGGAAAGAACGGACTTTGAAACAACGGTTATGCCTATGCCGTTTTCCGTCATGCCGAGCACCGCTCCCGGGGATTCCAGAATCTGCGCTATTTTGACGGGATAGATTTTTTGGCCTATATGCTCGTCAAAAAAATTTCTGGTGCCTGAGCTTTCTTCGCGCAGAACCCAGTATTCTTTCTGCAGTTCTTTGATGGAATGTGTTTTTCCGTCGGCAAGAGGGTGGTTTTTGGGGGCTAGGATAATCATTTCTTCTTCAAGCCATTTTTCCGTGACAAGATCGGGATGGTTGACAAAATCTTCAATCAATAATGCGTCTAAACTGAAATTGTTCAAAAGTTCGGTAAGCTGGCCCGAATTGGCAATTTTTGCTTTGGGCAGCCAATGAAAATTTTCTCTGAACACGGCAAACAGTGAAGGCAGGACATAGGTTCCAATGGTTTTGCTGACGCCTATTTGCAGATAATTTTCCTTTTCCGACAGAAATAAGTTTTCCGCTTCCCTGCAGCGGCGTATGATGTCATCCGCCAGAGGACGCAGGCGTTTTCCTTCATGGTTTAAATGAATGTTAGGATGTATGCGGTCAAAAAGCTTTACGCCGAGCTGTTTTTCAAGCTCCTGCAGCGATTGGGAAACTGCGCCCTTGGTCAGAAAAAGTTCCTCTGCCGCCTGCACGAGGTTTTCATGCTTTGCCGCTGCCAAAAATGCTTCCAGCTGTTTTATGGTAATGTTCATTCTGCAGCCTTTTGTCTTTGTTCGGACGGAATAAAATGTTGTTTGAGCCGTTGTTTATTTTTTTTATACAACATATTTAAAATATTTGAATATACTTAATAAAAAAAGTCAGGCATAAAATCAAGAAAGAAATTTTGAAATTCATAAAAACTGATATGGCAAAAGTTTGTGCCGTAATTGGAGGAATCATGCTGAAGAAAATTTCTCTGTTTTTTTATGCCGTGCCCACGCCTCTTGCAGGACTTGCTTTGGGTATTGCAAGTCTTGGCCTTGGTTTGGAAAATTCTCTGTCTTTGCAAAGTTATATGCAAATTGCCACGGCATTTGTTTCTGCAATGCTTATTTTTTTGGTTTTGGCTAAATATGTTCTGCATCCCGTTCTTTTTGTCAAAGATATTTCCCATCCGGTGCTGGGCAGCATTTTGCCGACCCTTGCCATGAGCATTATGCTGCAGTCCAAAACCGTCAATATGTTTTATCCGTTTTTTGCCGAAAAAATGTGGTTTTTCGGTGTTGGTCTGCATTTATTTTTGTTTGGCTCGTTTTTGATGTGCCGAATGCTTGATTTCAAACTTTCCCAGATGGTGCCGAGCTGGTTTGTGCCTTTTGTCGGTTTTGGCATTGCTGCCGTTACCATTCCCAACAGTGCATATTATTCTTTTGCTTATTGGCTGATGATTCTGGGATTGATAAATTATGCATTTTTACTGCCCATTATGTACTACCGCCTGATTTTTCTGAAAGAAATCGAAAATGCCTTTAAGCCTACCATTGCCATTTTGGCAGCACCGGCCAGCCTGATTTTGTATGCATATCTTAATTTGGAACCCAATCCGTCGTTGCTTTTGACTGCTTTGCTTTTCGGTATTGCCGTGCTTATGACGGTTTTTTTGTACTTTCCGTTTTTCCATT
>CALUWZ010000053.1 GCA_944324625.1 uncultured Mailhella sp.
GGGACTTTGCCTGCAAGCTGTATTTCTTCGATTTCGCCCACGGCTGTTTTCAAAAGGGCGTCGGAAATGACATCCATAAGGGCGGTGTGACCGAACTGCGCCATTTGCTTGTTGCCCATGGCAAGCAGTGCGTCGCCCGCCAAAAGGCAGGGCCGTATGCCGTATTTTATGTGAGCGGAGGTTTTGCCCCGCCTCAGGTCGGCATTGTCCAGAACATCGTCATGCAGAAGGCTTGCCACGTGGAACATTTCAAGCACAACGGAAGCGTCGTAAACGGAAAGTTCCCCGTGTTTGACGGCGTTTTCCGCTTTCAGCAAATTGTACCACAAAAGGGTGAGCACGGGACGGAGCCGTTTTCCGCCGGACAAAAGGGCGTATTCGGCAATCTCCTGCACGGAGGACGGCATTTTTTTGATAACGTCCCGCAATGCCTTGGTGATGCCTTCCTGTTCGGAGACGGCAAACTGCATAAATTCTTTCATAAGCTGCCCTTAAAACAAGTTTCATTTTCAAGCCAGTATTAATAGCATAAAGCCCTTTATTTCGCAAGCAAAACAAAGGGCGCAAAAGGATTTTTCGGCAAAGGGGAAGCATGTGCGGAAAAAGCCCTGCACTGTATGCGGGCAGGGCTTTTTTCATGAAGAGAACAGAGGCTGCCGAGATGACTGAAACGGCTTTTGATTCAGCCTGATTATGAATGTTTTTTCAGGTTTTTGGTATTGGCGTGCACAAGCCAGACGAGGCCGAAAAAGCACAGCAAAAATGTTGAGAGGTACTGCATAAAAACTCCGTATGCTGCCCGCGGCAGTCTGAAAGTGCCGTGCACGGCCTGTTCTTTTTTGGGGAAACGGAACGAAAGGGTTTGTTATGGGCAGGACAGCTTTTTTCGGCTGTCATGCCTTATTATGCAAATTTGAACAGGCAAGCGCACGGCGTTGAAACACGGAAACCGTGCTTATAATGAAATTGAATTTCATTTTTAGAAATTAGCAGAAAGCAAATTTTTTGGCAAGTTAAATTTTGGTTTTTATAAAATTTTCCGCATGGACAAACAATCCTGCAGGCGCGCAGGAAAGGGAGCGCATGAATGCAGAGGGGCAAGCTTCAAGCACCGCAGGCGTGCAGGACCGCAAGGCGTTTGGGAACAGGCATTCGGATAACTGCGCACTATCTGCCGTTTTGGTGCAGACTGTGTATTTTCTGACCGTATTAAATCCTTTTTCGGGAATGCGGAGCGAGGCGGATTGCCGCTCAAAAATGAAAAGAACGGTTCTGCTGCCGCGTCAGCCGAAAAAAAAGCCTGCTTTTCAGGCAGGCCGCAGATTATTTCAAGGAATCGAAATTGATTTTTTTTCGGCAGTCTTCGCAGACTCCGAGCAAAATATGCTGGTGGTCAAGAAGGACAAAGCCGTGGGACTTGGCGAGATCGTTTTGAATTTTTTCCACTTCGGGCAGGGTGAATTCCACGGTTTTTCCGCATTCTTTGCATACAAGGTGGTCATGGTGCTGTTTTGCCGTGCTGACTTCGTAGCGTGCAAAGCCTTCTCCCACGTGCAGTTCTTCGGCAAGCCCGACTTCGCACAGAAGCTTGATGGTGCGGTAGACAGTGGTTTGTCCTATGCTCGGGTGTTTTTTGTGCACTTCCTGATAAATTTCTTCGAGGGAGTGGTGACCTGCCATGCAGAAAAAGATTTTTGCGATATTAATCCGCTGTTTTGTTGTGTTGAGGCCTCTCTGGTCCATGAGCATGAGAAAGTTGTTGAGGCCTTCTTCCGCCAGTTTTCCCGTTCCTTTTTTTTCCGTAGTCTTTTGCATAAAATATACAACCATAACCCTAAAATATGAATAATTCTTTTGTATATAATTTTTAAAATCGTGTCAAACCCTATATAATTTCTTGATTTTCTCATATTCTTGGTGTATTTGCCCTTGAGCTTTAAAGGAAGTTGTTCATGTTTGAAAAATTATTCGCTCTGGAAAAATTCAAAACCAATGTGCGCGTGGAAATTGTGGCAGGTTTTACCACATTTATGTCCATGGCGTATATTTTGCTTGTAAATCCGCTTCTGCTGTCCGAAAGCGGCATGCCTCTGCAGGCGTGTTTTACCGCCACTGTGTGGGCATCAGTCCTGCCGACGCTGATCATGGGCTTTTTTGCCAATCTGCCCATTGCGCTTGCGCCCGGCATGGGCGTCAATGCCTTTTTTACCTATACCCTTGTGCACAGCATGGGGCTTTCATGGGAAAATGCTTTGTCCGCCGTGTTTATTTCGGGTCTTCTGTTTACCTTGGCGGTGATTTTCAATATTCCGGTTTATATTATGAAAGCAGTGCCCAAGGAGCTTAAAAGCGCCATAGGCGTGGGCATAGGCTTTTTTATTACGTTAATCGGTTTTCAAAATGCAGGCATTACCGTAAAAGACGACACCACCATGCTTATGCTCGGCGATTTGTCAAATACTTCCGCCCTGCTTGCCGTTTTCGGCCTTATTTTTACGGCGGCGCTTCTGCACAGAGGCGTCAAAGGCGCACTGCTGTGGGGAATTTTGGCCGTGTCGTTTGTTTCCATGCTTCTTGGCGCAAGCCCCGCGCCCAAGGGCATAAGCGATATTGTCAGCACGGATATTCCGAGCATTTCCCCGATTTTTATGCAGCTGGAATTCGGACAGGTTTTGAAAGTGAGTTTCCTTTCCGTATTTTTCAGCATGACAATGGTGGACCTGTTCAATGCCATGGGTACGTTCATCGGGCTTTCTTCCAAGCTCGGCGAAGACGAAAACGGCATAATACGGGGACTTAAGCCTGCCGCCTTTGCCGACGCTTCGGGAACGCTCATGGGCTCGCTGCTCGGCACAAGTCCCGTTACCAGTTATCTGGAAAGCATTACGGGCATTGCGGAAGGCGGAAGAACGGGGCTGACAGCCGTTACCTGCGCCGCGCTTTTTGTGGTTGCGCTGATTTTTGCCCCCTTGGTGCAGCTTATTCCGCAGGTTGCCACGGCTCCCTGCTTGATTTTGGTGGGCGCATTCATGATGCAGGATATCAAGGAAATTGATTTTTCCGACGTTACGGAATGCCTGCCTGCGTTTTTGGTCATGGTCAGCATGCCGTTTACCTATAATATTGTATCGGGTTTCGGGCTTGGCTTTATCAGCTATTGTGTTATACAAACCTGCATAGGCAGGGCGAAAAAGGTTTCTGCCGTGCTGTGGCTTGTTTCCTTGTGTTTTTTAATCAATTTTACAGTGACATAGGGTATTGGCATGAAAATGTGTTTTGACATGAAAAAACTGTGCAGGGATCCGCACGCCCGTGAATTTTTGGCTCAGCTCAACCTTTGGTAAGATATGATTTTTTTTGGTAAAAAATTATATTTGCAGGGAGCATTTCATGTTTAAAGACATACATTTTAAAAAACACGCAAGGGATCTGATTCATTTGGGGCTGCCCATTCTGCTCGGCCAGCTTGCCCAAATGTCCATGAACTTTGTGGATACCGTGGTGGCGGGCAAGGCAGGCACCGCGCACATGGCAGGCGTTTCCATCGGCGGTGCGCTGTGGACGCCTCTGCTTTTGTTCGGGCAGGGAATTTTGATTCCCATAGGCCCGCTTGTGGCGCAGGGCATAGGTGCGGGCAAAAAGGAAAGCCTGAACCGTTTTTGGCGTCAGGGCGTCTGGCTTGCGCTTTTTGTGTCCGTTTTTCTGATTCTGCTGTTTACTGCCGCCTCTTATGTCTTTTTGCATACAGATAAAATTGACAGGGAAATGGCGGTTATCGCTTCCGATTATCTGTTTTACATAAAATGGGGCATGCCTGCGTTTCTGCTCTTTTTTGTAACCCGTTTTTTTGTTGAGGCAAAATCCTATACGCGGCCTGCGATGATTGCGGGATTTATCGGACTTTTCTGCAATATTCCGCTGAACTATATTTTTGCTTTCGGCTATTTCGGCATGCCTGCCCTCGGCGGCGCTGGCTGCGGACTTGCCACGGCCGCGGTCTGCTGGATTATGTTTCTGACCATGCTGTTTTATTTGAAAAAGCACAGCCCCGCAACTGCCAAGTTCCACCGTCCCAACTTTGTCATTATGAAGCGTGTGGGGCGGCTCGGTCTGCCTGTGGCATTTGCGCTGCTTCTGGAAGTTTCGTCATTTTCCCTGATTTCCCTGCTGATTTCGCCCCTCGGCAAAATTACGGTATCGGGACATCAGGTTGCCATGACCACGTCGGCGCTGATTTTCATGTTTCCGCTTTCCCTTGGCACCGCCACCAGCATTTTGGTGGGAAAATACCTCGGCGCAGGCGATTTGAAACAGGCTAAGCAGAACAGGCAGACCAGCATGCTCATGGCGTTTATGGTTGCCTGCATCAGCCTGACCTGCCTTTTTGTTTTTCGGGTGCAGATTGCCGAGCTTTATTCCGACGATCCCATGGTTATTGCCCTTGCGGCTTCCATTATTGTGTATACCGCCATTTATCAGATTCCCGACAATGTGCAGATGTCCGTGCTTTCTGCGCTCAGGGGCTATAACGATACCAAGGCGATTTTCTGCATTTCCTGTTTTTCTTACTGGATAATGAGCGTGCCCGTGGGCTATGCCCTCTGCTATACGGAAATTCTGGGCAAGCCGCTCGGCGTGTACGGGTTCTGGATAGGGCTTATTGTGGGGCTGACCAGTTCCTGCATATTGGTAAATTTGCGCATACGCCATTTGGAACGGCTTACGCCCGAACAGATAAAAGCAAAGCTCAGCAAATAAAAAAGGGGGATTTTCCCCCTTTTATTGTTTGGTATGCCAGCGCATGAGATTGTTTTCAAAAAGCGGCTCGGCAATGCCTTCGTCATACAGCCATGTAAGGTATGAGCGGACCGTGGAGCCCGTTACCGCATACTGGCCCAAGGTGAGCGGTATATTGTAATGATTGAACAGGGCTTGGATGAGTTCGTCAAAGGTGTGCGGCGTTCTGCAGATTTCGGCAATGAGGTTTTTAACGGAAAGCACGGCTTTTCTGTTTATTTCGGTCAGGGCTTTAATGTCCGTAAAGGGTTCGCCGTGGGCAGGCACAAAAAGTTTTGCTTCCAGTTTTTCCGCTTCGTCAAGCTGCCTGAAATAGCCTGCCGCGTGGTAATTGAAGGCAATGCCGTATTTTTCGAACACAAAGGGACTGCACAGCATATCGGCGGTAAAAACAATGTCGTCGGGCGTGCGCAGGCCTATCATGTACAGGCTGTGGCCGGGAAAATTGATGACTTCAAAACCCTGCGGAAGGTCTGCTTCGGAAATATCCCGCACACTGCTGTCCGGGGCTTTGAAAAGGGGCGTCTGCAGAACTTTGGGCGGATAGGAGCCCCAAAGCGCCATGGGCGAAAGTATGGTGTTTTCGATAAAGCGGCAGTCCATGCCGTTGGAATAGGCGGGAATGCCGAATTCTTTCTGCAGATAGGCATTGGAGCCGATATGGTCGGCATGGCAGTGGGTGTTGATGATTGCCTTGGGTTTCCAGCCGTTGGCCTGCAGATGTTTGGCTATGCGTTTGCCCATGCGCAGGTCAAGGCCCGTATCAATAATCCAAGCCTCTTTTTCTTCCTTTGTGCTGTCTACGTAAATGCCCACGTTGACGGGACTTTCAATATAATAGGTGTTTTCGCCGACCTGTATTAAATCGTACATAAAATCCTCGCGCCTGAAATACTGTGTGTACGTAGTTATTAACTTAAAAAAAGCACGCTGTAAACAGAGTGCTTTTTTGTTTTGAAAGGATGAAAGAACAAAGGTTTTGGGATTAAAGGAAATTTGGGATTTTGACCTGAAATTTTTTAGTAGCCTGCGATCTTGGTCATGGCTTTGGAAAGGCGGGCAGCCTGCACGGGGTCCATGTAGGAGAAAATTTCGCCTGACTGTTTGCTTTTCATGCCTGTCAAAATACGGACGGCGATTTTTTCGTCAAGGGTGGAAAGGGCTTCGGCGGCTTTTCTCGGCTTCATGGCGGCATAAGTGGCGATGAGGTGGCTGTATTTGTCCGCTTCCACGCTGTTTGCCTGCTGGACCATGTCGCCCAATTTGTTTTCCAGCTGATTGAGTTCTTTCATGCGGGAATTCATCTGTTCCTGCAGGGAAAGGAGTTCTTCTTCTTTTTGGTTGAGTTCCGCTTCCTTATAGCTCAGAACGCTTGGGGAGTCGTAGGGTTTTTCAATGGTGGGCACGGGAATTTCCGTATTGGCGAGTTTTTGGTCGGGACGCAGATAGTCTTTTGCGTCGACGTCTGCTTCTTCAGCATGGGCAGTGCCCACAAGGCTGAAGTTAAAGCCCGTGTTTTCTTTTTTGTAGGTCGGCTTTACTTCTTCAAGCTTCAGGTCTTGCTGCTGGCCTGCTGATTGTTCAAAGGCGTTTTCCATAAGCGCGCGGCGGTTTTTGGCATGCATGGTGTTTATGGTTGCAAGGGAGGCCTGTACCAGCAGTTCGTCCTGCACGGGCAATTCATTCTGTGCGGTCTGTTCCGCAGGCATGGTGCGCTTTTCGGCAGATACGGCATTTTGAGCTGTTTGGGCAGGGGCTTGCGCATTTGCCTGTGCGGCTTTTGCCGTGTTCGGCATGTCAGGGTTTTGACGTTTTATTTCCTGCATGCCGTTTTGGCTGACAAGAATTTCCTCATTGGCTTTTTTGAGCGCCAAAAGCTGTTTTTCCCGTGCTTTGGCGAGTGCCTGTGCCTTGGGATCGGCGGTTTTTTCTTCACGGCTGAAGTCAAAAAGCGTTCCGCCTGCCATGATATAGGCTCCGAAAACCAGCTTTACGAGTCCGAGACCCACGACAAAACAGCAAATATTAGTAAGTCTGCGCTTTGAATCGAATGCTTGCGATTTCATCTAAATTCCTCTGTTCTTTCAGTTGTTCTTCTTTTTTGAAATTCTCAAAGTGTTTTTCCTTGAGTTTTTCCATGACTTTTTTGTCTTTGGACTTTTGGGCGAGGTCTTGTTTTGCCTGTGTGATTTCTTCGTCAACGCCGGCAATGTTTTTTTGTGTCTGGATCATGTCCTGACGCAGGGCCTTGATGTAATTGTCCAAAAGCCACCGTTCTCCGCTTTCGGAAAACGGGGTTGCGCAGAGTTTTTCTTCATGGAGCAGTTCTTCTTCTTTCATGCTGCGGTAATGTTCTTTCAGCATGCGGCTTTTTTCCTGCAGGAAACCCAAACGCGCTTTTGCCTCGTTTTCCAGCTGTTCCCTGTAGTTCAGCACTTTTTCCAGTGAAAATTTAAACTCTGCCATTTTCCTTTATCCTTGCCGTTTGTTAAGCATACTTAGTGCCAATTAAAAATTTTAAGTTATATTTCGGTATGTTGCTGTGTAAATGAAATAACAGGGCCTCAATAAAAATTTAAACTGACAAGAACTTGACGAAAAATGCCAAGACAGAGTAAAAAAGAATCATTCCTGTTATGAAAAAAAATATGCAAAAAAGAAACTGCCGTGAACAAGCCGCGGCATGCCTGAAAAACTTTTTTCTTCCCCTTGTTTTGGTTTTTGTTCTTTTGGCGTGCGCTCTGTGGATTTACGGTGAGGCAAGCTCAAATTATTCTTGGCAGTGGCCGAGGGTATGGCGTTATCTCGGCGTTTGGACAGAGGACGGTTTTAAGCCCGGAATTTTGCTGCACGGCCTTGGCATTACGGTTCTGCTGTCGCTCTGCAGCATGGGCTTGGCCGTGTTTTTTGCCGTAACGCTTGCTTTTATGCGTCTTGGCCGCTCTCCCGTGCTTTCTTTGGCGGCAGGCGTGCTTATTTCTGCCATACGCAATACGCCGTTGCTTATCCAGTTGTTTTTGTTCTATTTTGTTGTTTCTGCCGTGCTGCATTTAAATCCTTTTGCGACGGCTGTTTTCTGCCTTGCTCTGTTTGAAGGCGTGTATTTGGCGGAAATTATCAGAAGCGGCATTGCGGCTTTGCCCCATACTCAGTGGGAGGCGTCCTTCAGTCTTGGCATGGGGCTGGGCAAGACACTGCGCTATGTTATTTTTCCGCAGGTGTTCCGCAACATTCTGCCCAGCCTGACGGGACAGCTTATTTCGCTGATTAAAGACACGTCCCTTGTCAGCGCCATTGCCGTGGCGGATTTGACCCTGCAGGCCAGAAACGTGATTGCGGAAACGTATTTGTCTTTTGAGATTTGGATTGTAACGGCCTGTCTGTATTTTTTGCTGACCTTGGCGGTGAGCGTGCCGGGCTTTTTTTGGGGCAGACGGTACGGGCGCAGGCGGCACGGCATAAAATAAAGGAGATTATATGAAAATACTGACAAAAATTTTGTTGTTTTTGGTTTTGTGTCTGCCCGTTTCCCTTGAGCGTGCCGAGGCAAAATCCGCTATTGACAGCATTGTTGAACGGGGTGTTCTGCGCGTGGGATTTTCCACGTTTGTGCCGTGGGCCATGCAGGACAAAAACGGTGAATATATAGGCTTTGAAATTGATGTTGCACGTGAACTTGCCAAGGATTTGGGCGTGGAGCTGCAGCTTGTGCCCACCAATTGGGACGGCATTATTCCTGCGCTTCTGTCCAAAAAATTCGATGTGATCATAGGCGGCATGGGGTCAACGGTCAAACGCAACCTGACCGTGAATTTTACCGTGCCCTATGACTATACAACGCTTGGCATCATGGCAAACATAGAAAAGGCAGGGCAGTGGAAAAGTCCTGAAGATTTCAATAGAAAAGAGGCAGTTGTGGCTGTGCGCAACGGTTCTTCCGGTGCATTTTACGTAAAAAAATATCTGCCCCATGCCACGGTCAGAACGTTTAATGAAGAAGCTCCCGCTGTTTTGGAAGTGCTTTCGGGCCGGGCCCATGCTTTTGTTTCTTCCCGTCCCCTGCCAGCCCTCGAGATTGCCAAAAATCCCGAAAAGCTGTTCACTCCCTATGAAATCGAAGAATACAGGGAACCTATCGGCTTTGCCGTGCGCAAAGGGGATTTTGATACCCTCAATGTGTTTGACAATTGGATTGTCGGCAAACACAGCACAGGCTGGCTGAAGGAACGCAGCGAGTATTGGTTTAACGGCACTGCGTGGCAGGAACGGCTGGGCACGGAATAACCGCGGCAGCGGAGCAGAGGACACGCAGGGCTATGGCATATATTTTAGGCACAAAACAGCGCAGTTTCAAAAATATGAACAGGGCGGACAAACTGTTTCTGCTCTTCTTTGCGCTCGTGCTTGCAGGGCTTTTTTATGCCGCGGCCTTGCATTTTGAAGATTTCAGTTTGTCACGGCTTTTGTCGTATCTGGTAAAAGTCGGGGAAGACGGCACGTTTCAGGCAGGCATTTTGCTGAAGGGCGTGCTGATGACGCTCAGGGTCAGTGTGTGGTGTCTGCTGCTTGCGTTTTTGACGGGGGCTTTTGTGGGAATTGTGTCTGCTCACAAAAAGGGGTTTTCCGCTCTGCCAAGTTCCCTGTATGTGCTTGTTCTGCGCAATATGCCGCCGCTTATTCTGCTTTTTCTGATTTTCTTTTTTGCCTCTTCCGTGCTGACGGATTTTTTGCTTGATGCGGAATATTATATTGCAAAACAGGCGTGGAAAGACTGGTTTTATCTGCTTGCGGCGCCCGAAGGCCAGCTGGACCGCATGACAGCCTGCGTGCTGACCTTGGGGCTGTATGAAGGCGCATATATTGCGGAAATTGTGCGCGCAGGCATTGAAAGCGTACCCCACGGCCAATGGGAGGCTGGCAGGGCAGGCGGTTTGACCGATTGGCAGATACGGCGGTGCATTGTTGCGCCGCAGGCACTGCGCCAAAGCTTGGCGCCCCTTGCGGGACAGAGCATAAGCACGGTGAAGGACAGCGCCATAGCGTCCATTATTTCCCTGCAGGAACTTACTTTTCAGAGCATGGAACTGATGAACGTGAGCGGAAGAACCGTGGAACTGTGGATTTTGACGGCGTTTTTGTATTTTTGCCTGTGTTTTTGTCTGGAAAAAATCAGCAGAAAATGGGAATCTTCCATAACATGGAAACCCCTGCATTAGGATTTTTATTGACAGCGGCAGAGATTTGCGCAATGAAGCGGTCAGGACGCACGAACTGACCCTGAAATATGCCGCTTTGGCATTTGACGGCTTTTTGGAAGAGAATTGAATAAAGGAGCAACTATGATACTGCCCATACAGGAAGATACGCCGTGGCTTGCGCCCCTTGCAGGCTGGTCTGATCTGCCGTTCCGCCTGCTTTGCCGCGAACAGGGCGCACGCGTTGCCTGCACGGAAATGGTAAGTGCCAAAGGTCTGGTGTACGGCGGAAAAAATACGGCGGATCTGCTGCAGACCGATGAGCGGGACAATCCTCTTGTGGTGCAGATTTTCGGCGCGGAAGCGGATTTTATGCAAAAAGGCGTGCAGATCCTGAAAGAGCAGGGTTTTGCTTTTTATGACGTCAATGTGGGCTGTTCCGTGCAGAAAGTCGTCAAAACAGGGGCAGGCTCTGCCATGTTCAGGGACTTGGACAACTTTTTCAGGGTGGCAAAAGCC
>CALUWZ010000054.1 GCA_944324625.1 uncultured Mailhella sp.
AAAATTCCCGAAATTCACCGTAAAGCTGAGCCGCCAAGGTTTTATTGTGCGCAAGAATAAGCGCCGGCCTGTTTGTTTTGGCAATGACGTTTGCCATGGTAAAAGTTTTGCCTGACCCTGTGACCCCAAGCAGCACCTGATCCTGCACGCCGGCATTGATATTGGCCACAAGTTCATCAATGGCTTCGGGCTGATCCCCTTTGGGACTGTATTTGGTAACAAGTTTAAACGCTCTTTGTTCCATAATTAAAACGCAATTTATTAAAACGTAATCCTCATGCCTGCGGAAAAACGCCAGCTGTTTTGATAAAAACCGCCGTACAAGCGTTCCGCATCAAAATAAACGGCAAAATTTTCTTTTGGGTTTGCCTGCAAGGTCAAGCCCACATCATACCAAGACACATCGGTTCCCATATCGTACACGGCAGGAACCGCTCCTGTTGTTCTGTCCGTCATTGCAAAATGCTGTTCTCCGTTCCATTCCCTGAACCAATCCCATTTCAAAGCGATTTGATATGTTTCGTCATACACATATCCCAATTTTGCCCCCAGACGGGAAATAAGGGAATTGATATCAGAAATGGCAATATGAGAATCTTGGTTAGTTGTATAATCAACTTCATTAATATGCAAGTACGTTAAAAGTGCCTGCGGTGCAAAATAAAAATCATGCTCTTTTCCGTCGTACAAATAAAAACGTTTGCCTGCCTCTACAGAAACTCCTTGAAACCAATTGTCATAAGAAGAAGCAAAATCAAATCCGCTTTCTGTTTTTAAATGACTTTCATTGACAATATAACCGTATCTGCCCGTAACATCCAAAAACCAGTCATTTTTGCTGACATACGTTGCATACAGGCTAAGCTGTGTTGCCTGTATTTCACCATATCCTTCAAAAGCAGCAAAACTTAAATCTGATTTGGTATAACGGCCGCTTAGCCCATAACGGAAAGAAAATTCATCATACCGGTATAATTTGTCATAGCCGCCTTGCAAAGCAACGCTTTCAGACCGTATACCCTCAATACCCAAATCATCGTAATTGGTACGGAACCATAAACCGTCCTCTTCGCTTCCAAGATTAAACACATCCCCTACACGCTTATTCAAACGGTCAGGCTGGATAATCTGCAGATACCCGAAACGGGACAAATCAAAAATGGAATGAGCAGAACGGGAAAATGTTCCTGAACCGCCTTTATTTACTTTTTCAAGATACAAATTGTAAGAATCACCGCCGCCAAACTCATCATTCACAAAACTGTTTCCGGGCTTATGAAGATCTGTGCCGCTGCCGTTATATTTCTCATTTTCCGTGTCTGCCGTATCGTACTCGGCATAGCCTGTTTCAAATTCAATATTATATATGCCGCTTCCGTAACTGACAACCCTATGAGCCAATGCGTTTTTTAAATCTTCGCCTTTAACGGTTGCATAACGGATTTTTTCCCCGTGTCCCAAGGCAGACAAATCGCTGTTCATCATATCAATATTAATTTTATAATCCGCATTGCCTGCCCCCGTACTTCCGCTTACATACAGCATATCACTTTTGCTTTTGTCGGCTCCGTTCAACGTCATATTGAAAAATCCCGATTTTCCGTATGACAAATCAAGCTGTTCGATAAAAAGACCCCGTCCTGCCTCTGAACCGTTTCTGCCATGGTTCAAATGCACGGTGCTGTTTTCCAAAGAAAGGTCTGTCACAAAACTTCTGTCCGTCATATACCAATCGGCATTATTTGAAAAAGAAAGGTTGATAATGCCTGCCTCTGCCCCAGTCATAATGGAATTGGGAATGCCGTATTCTTCCAAAATTTCTTTTTCTGCTGTTCTGTGAGTACCGCTGCTTTCATATTTATAAAACGTATCGGTCTTGCCCGTAAAAAATCCGCCGTTATTTTTTATGGAAACTTCAGCATTGTATACCGCCGTACTTCCCGCTGTCTGTATCAATCTTCCAAGGGCATGAATATCCCCTGCTATCACATGAGTGCCTTCTGCAATATTAATTCTCCCTCCGCTTACGGCAGTAATATCCCCATTAATATTATGATTGCCCTTCACTAAATTTATTCTGCTTTCAGGAGCTTTATTGTTGGCAAAAGGAAGTCCGCTGTAGGAATTATCCGCCAAAAGCGCACTTGCATTATAACTGTTTCCGCGCGCACTGATGGCAGAATTTCCGTAAAGCGTTATTCTTGCACCGTTTTCAGCCTGCACCGTACTTTTATTGTCTGAAGACAAATTAATGCCGCTGTTTGCCCCAACAGTCACCCAAGTATTTGGCCATTCGGCAAAAATTGCATTGTCAGAACCGTGAATAGTCACTGTTTCGGCACGTTTCTTTATCGCATTTTCCAGTTTTTCCAAATCCTGCAGATCATCCCCCGACAACCCGCCCCAATCTCGGTCTATGCCGATATCAACAGCATTTTTTCCCTCATTTTTATTGGGAGCAATATTCCCGGCCACATACACCCCTGCTCCGTGACCTACTTCATGAGCAGGACCGTTCATAACAGGAGCTGCAGAATTAATAACTATTTCAGGAGCATAAACATTCACAACGTGCAAATCCGTTGATACGGTATCACCATTTCCGGCTGAAACATATATGCCGTACGCTGCAGCATCACCATGTGCCGCTTCTGTTTTAATATTAATATACTCAGAAAAATATACCTTCGAAGTTAAAAGATCTCCAAGGGAAATTATGCCGGCGGCATACTTTTTGTCATTTTTATTCGGATTGTTGATTTCATTTTTCACATCTATAGTCAATGTACTGCCCGAAAAATTATTGGCAGTTCCTTTTTTATCATCTGCTCCTTTCCTATTAAAAAAATATAAACCTGCTGCATATCTGTCTGCCTGTACTCCGTTGGAAAATTTTATAAACAAATCATCTACAGAAACAGTATTGACAAGCGGATTGTCATTATCATGGCTGTTATTCATAAATGCAAAGCCAAAAACATCGCTTCCGTTTGTTTGTTCAAAATTAATTGTCATATCCTTGGCTTTAAAGCCTAATGAAGTATTTTCCTGCACAGACTCATCAGAACCTATGCGAAAACCAAAAACTTTATGATTTTGATTGCAGCTTACCTGACCGTTTAAAGTAAAATCATTGACAAAGGATACCGATGTTTTAGACCCAACCCCTCCGTCTGCTTTAAAAAAATATCCGTAATGAAATTGATTTTTACCTGTTCCGCCCGAATCACTCACATCTATATTTAATTCCGTATCATTTACCGAAACGCTGCCCCCGGCTTCAATCTCTTTTGATGCATTGGCATGTTCTGCCGGCAAAACAACTGTCTGCAAAAGAAAAAAACAACATACCATAAGCTTTTTAACCATTTTCAGCATATACCAATCTCCCAAAAGCTATACTCAGTATATGAATATAAAGCAAAAAAAAGAAAAGCACAAGCACGCCCCAAAAACTTGAAATTATCTTTCTATTTTTTCAGGAATTACCTTTCATTATAAACCGTTATTGTTTTTCGGACAATAAATATTCTCCTGCAGCCGTGCTTTTCTCTTTTCAAAAAAACAAACTTGCTGTACAGTGCCGTATATTCACATGAAAAGGCTTGTGAGAAAAAATGGAAGAACTTGTTATTTTTTCACCGATTTTTGCCTATATTTTGGACTTATGCCTCGGAGAGCCGAAACCGTCCTTTCATCCAGTATGCTGGATCGGCAATTCTGCCGCTTTTTTAGAAAAAAAAATGCCTGCACGGTTTAATTCAAACAGCCTGAAATTTATGTACGGCCTTTTCTGCTCTTTGCTGCTTGTGCTGTTTTTTGCGTGTATTCCCCTGCTTGTTTTCCTGACAGCCAAAAAATACCTCTTGTATTTTCTTCCAAGTGCGTATCCGCTGTTTGCTTTTTTGTTCAGCTCCTTTCTTTTGTATCTGTGCATCGCGCCCAAAAGCCTTACCCAGCACATCGGCTATATAAAAAAAGAACTGGAACAAAACAATCTGCCCGAAGCACGCACCAAACTTTCATGGATAGTGGGACGGAACACAAAAAAAATGCAGGAACCGGACATTATACGCGCAGGCATTGAAAGCCTTTCGGAAAATTCCGTAGACAGCACAATTTCAAGCTTATGCCTTTTTACTTTGGGCTATGTATTTTTTTCTTATGAAGGAGCAATTATCCTTATTGCTCTGCAGAGAATTTTCAACACCCTTGACGCCATGTGGGGAAAGAAAAACGAAAAATATCTGTATTTCGGCAAATTCTGCGCACGCACGGATGATGTACTGAATTACGTCCCTGCCCGCATAGGTTTTTATCTTATAATTGTTTCCTGTTTGTTCATACAAGGCTGCAATTATAAAAATGCCCTGCAAATCGGCAGAAAATACCGCAGTACCCACGCAAGCCCCAATTCGGCGTGGGCTGAGGCCCCTTATGCAGGCGCACTTGACCTCAAACTGGCAGGCCCTGTCTGGTACGGTGATTTTTTCTGTGATTACCCTTACTTGGGAGAAGGTTCTTTAAATGCCGACCTCGGTCACCTGAAAAAAGCTCTGCGCCTTTTTCACGCCTCAGTTTTCTGCACCATTGTTTTTTGCACCATAATTCTGGCTTTATGCGGGATTTGACTGAACTGCAAAGATAACCATGCTTAATTTTTTCAAAAAAACGAACAAAAATACCTGTGCGCAGAATTGTCAAAGCTGCTGCCGACAGACAGCCTGTTCAGACAGGCATATCCGCTTTAACATAAAAATTTTGGGTTCAAACTGCCAAAAGTGCCATACCTTTTACGAAAATGCCAAAAATTTTGCAGAAAGAAAAAAACTTTCCGCACAGGTGGACTTTGCCGAAGATTTACAAGAAATCGTGACCTGCGGCATAGTCAGCACGCCTGCCCTTATTGTCAACGGAAAACTGCTGTCTGCAGGAAAAATTCTCACAGAACAGGAAATAGAAGAACTTTTTGCGGAATTGGAGCAAAATAATGTGTAAGAAAAAAGTTGCCTTCATCTGCGTACACAATTCATGCCGCAGCCAAATGGCGGAAGCCTTCGGCAAACTTTTGGCAGGCGATGTTTTTGAAAGCTATTCCGCAGGCACCGCCATTGCTGACCGTATCAATCAAGACGCCGTTCGGCTTATGAAGCAGAACTACGGCATTGACATGGAAAAAAGCCAATACAGCAAAGATCTTTCCGCTCTTCCGAAAATTGACATTGTCATTACCATGGGCTGCAATGTGCACTGTCCGTACTTTCCTGCATCACATCGGGAAGACTGGGGACTGGACGACCCCTCAGGCAAAAACGATGCCGCATTTCTGATGACAATGCAAACCATTAAAGAAAAAATTCTGCAGCTGAAACAGCGCATTCAAAACAATGAAGTGTAACTTGACAAAAACAAAACGGGCAAACAAATAACACTGCCCAATTTTACGGTTTGTTTTATGCAAAGCGGTTTCGCGCCTGCACAGAATAAGCTCCCCAAAAAATTATACTGCATCTTCACATAAAAAAGGCAGAGAAATTCTCTGCCTAAAAAATCCAGCCTCAGATAAACTATACCAAATACATCTGCAGCGCGTTAAATATCCAGCCGTACAGTGTAAAAACAGCCAGCAGCATACCAATAAAAATTCCAAGCAATTTGGTCTGCATAACCTGTTTCAGCATAAGAATTTCAGGAAGCGACGCACCCACGGCACTCATGCAGAATGCAAGCGTCGTACCAAGCGGCAGTCCCTTAATCAGCAAACTTTCCATAATGGGGATAATACCGGTAACATTGGTGTAAAGCGGAATGCCCACAATAACGGACAGCGGCACAGACCACCATTCCCCATGCCCCATATTTTCACTGAACCAATTTTGGGGAATAAAACCATGCATAAACGCGCCGATTCCTACTCCGACGATAACCCATTTCCAGACCTTTTTAAAAATATTTTTTACTTCTGACAAAGCAAAATCATGACGATACGCAAGTGTAATTTTAGGAGTATAATTCATCAGCAGCATTCCAGGTTTGGGACTTGGCTTTTGTTCCAGCAAAAAGGACTGCAAATATTTTTCCGCTTTAATGGCGTCAATAAAAATACCGCCGAGAACGCCTGCCAAAATTCCCAAAAAAACATACAATACCGTAAATTTCAAACCGAGAAGCCCCCACAGCAAAATAACTGCCACTTCATTGATAAGAGGGGAAGTAATCAAAAACGACATGGTAATCCCGAGCGGTATGCGCGCTGTGGTAAACCCGATAAAAAGCGGAATGCTCGAACAGGAACAAAACGGCGTAATGGCCCCAAATCCCGCACCAAGAACATATCCTATGCCTTTGGCTTTGCCAGTTAAATAGGTTCTGACTTTTTCAGTGTTGAGGCCCGCCCTGAGCCAGCCGATAAGATAAACCATAAGCACAAGCAGCATAAGAATTTTTACCGTATCATACAGAAAAAATTCCAAAGACATGCCGAAACCTGAATTTGGTTCAAACCCCAAAACCTCATAGGTCAGCCATGAAGCCATGGGCAGCAGCACCGAATACAAAGCAAACCAAACCCCAAACGCAAGCAGACCTATGCCGAAATATTTTACCCTGCTCATTTCTTTCATATCAACTCCTATTTTATTATTTGGCAAAAAAGCCAAATATAAGCTTAAAAATTTTTAGCCCCAAAAAGTTCACAGCACAGCAAGTTCCCAAAGGCATAAGAAGTAAACTGCCGAGTAACCGCCTTTCATCGCATAGTTAAAATTGTTCTTTCAGCTCACTGAAAATATAAAAAATGTTTTCCTCCGAAAAAAACAATACAAGACAGCCTTACAAAAATTATTTTTTCAGCTCTTCCATTTGTTCCGCAAGACGCCTGCGAACCGTTTCGGCAGTACAGGACAAAAAAGTTTCCAAACAGCACAAAACAAGACTGTAATACATATTGGTGCCCCGCTTTTCCACGGAAACAATGCCTGCCTCTTTCAACACCGACAAGTGTTTGGAAATTGTGGAAATATCATCACCGATAAGCTCCTGCAGTTCGCATACGCACTTTTCACCGCTTTGCAGGGCATGAACCATTATCAGTCTTGTGGGATGTCCCAAGGCTTTAAAAATTTTTGCCTGTTCGGCCAGCAGTGCTTTGGAATAAATAAGCATAAATACACCATTCTTTATTTGGCTTTTTGGCAAAATAACAAATTTAAAATATCCGGTCAATAAAAAAAGGAGGGCGAACCCTCCTTTTTTTACTATTCATGCAATTAGAATTTTTTGCGCTGTTCTTCCAATGCTTTGGTCTGTTCTTCAAAACTTGCAAAACCTGCCTGATGCAGCGCATCTTCAACAGTTGCAGACCAATCCCAAGCAGCATAAATTGTCGGCTTGTGGAATGTAGCACGGAAGTTTTCCATTTCTGTTCTCGCTTCACTTTCTTTGACGGTGCCCATGGCTTTGCGCAGATTTTCCTGCAGTCTTGCCATTTCTCCGTTATACCATTCATGAAGTTCAACGCCATTGACATATTTTTTAAGGATATGTTCATAACCGTTTTCTTTCATGAGAGCAACGAGGTTGTCATAATGCTGCTTGCCGATCCATTCGCCGAGCTTGGAAGTCGGAATATTTTCGGCTTCAACTTTTGCAACGTCAAGTTTGGTCTGATAATACGTATCAGGCACAACAGAAGCGGATACAATACCTGCGATGGCAACAAGACCGCGGAGAATGACGCTGTTGGAAATGCCCTGACCGCAGAATCCTACTTTCTTGCCAAACTTTTGACCGGTAAAGATTGTAGTCAGCAAAGCCCAAACAACCGCAGGATCTTCTTCATCATAGATATGAGACAGGCTTGCATTGTCACGGTCAGTGCCAAGCACCATTTGTGTCATGTCGTTGGAACCGATGGAGAATCCGTCAAATTCCTGAATAAACTGTTTTGCCAAAATAGCATTGGCAGGAATTTCAGACATTTGAATAATTTTCAGGCCGTCCTGACCGCTGACCAGCTTATGCACGGTTTCAAGATAAGAACGCATGGCGCGTGCTTCTTCCAAAGTACGTACAAAAGGCAGCATAATCTGCAGGTTTTTGCCGCCGTATACACCGCGGGCAAGCTTGAAAGCTTCAAGTTCCCAGTCGTGAATATTGCGGGATACGCCGCGGAAACCCAACATGGGGTTGTCTTCATTTTGTTCAAAGAGGCAGCCGCCGAGAAGATTGTAATATTCGTTGGATTTAAAGTCAGTGGTGCGGTAAATGATATCTTTGCCGTAGAAAGCCATTGCAAACAAAGCAAGGTTTTGAGCAAGAGTCTGAATATAATGTTCCTTGCCTGTTTTGTAGCCTCTGCTGGTAATGATTTCCTTAATTTTTCTCGGAATAGCCTGCAGCTCTTCCATTTCCTTGCTCATGCCGCATTTGAGGCCAACTTCGCGGCGAAGTTCGGTAATGCGTTTCAAGGCGGCAAGAATTTGGGCATCTTCCTTTACTTTTTCATACTGGGAATGCACAAGTGCGTCAATACGGAGCATTTCTGAAAGCTTTTCTTCAGAAGTGCCTGCAAAAGCAAGGAGTTCTTCTTCATAACCGAAAATAATGCGGATATGTTCGGAAAGACTGGATGATGTGCGCAGGGTATCCTGATAACGCAGGGCATTTTCAAAATATTCGTCAAGCTTGTGTTCAAGTTCACGGATTTTTCTTTGCTGAGCAAGAACTTCTTCCGTTCCCTGCGGTTCATAATTGACAGCGGCTTCAATTTCTTGGGCAAGACCGGTTACACGGCCAACGTGGTCGCGCATTTTAAGATCAAGCGTTACAAGACCGCTGGCAAGCTGTTCCTGCATAATCTTGGTAAGAGAATTTTCAAGGGTTGCAAGCTGGGCAGAAACCAAATCTTCCAAAGTGCCGTTGTCATAAGCTTCCAAAGCTTTGGGGTGTACGCCTACGTTGCCGAGCATAAATTCCGCGCGCAGAAGGCCTACTTCAAAATCTTCCACATTACGCAGACGGGAAAGGAAAAGTGCCTGTGTTACGTCCGCAAGCACAAGACCGATATGGGTCTTGGTTTTGGGAAGTTTGTCAAGGTTCATTTCGCCGCCAAGTTCATGAAGAGGCAGAAGTCCGCGGTATACACGGCCTCTGGTGCCGTCAACCGTCACTTCCTGTCCGTCAAGAGCACGCAGTGTTTCGTTTCTCTGAATACCGATAACAGCCGCAATGCCTAGCTCGCGGGATGTAATGGCGGCATGGCTTGTATCACCGCCTACGTCAGCCAAAATAGCGGACGCTACGCGCATGCCGGGAACCATATCGGGGTCTGTTCTTTCGGCGGCAAGAATATCGCCTTTGCCGACTTTATTGAGTTCAAGGGCAGAACGCAGAAAACGCACGGTACCTTGGCCTGCGCCGCGGGATGCTCCGTTGCCTTCAAGAATGACTTCTGCTTTTTCGGCTGCTTTTTCATCCACTTCCAAACGGCGCATGAAAATAGTATTGGGATGAAGTTCAAGTTCTTCATTCCAGCGGGTTTCTGGACGGGCCTGAACAAACCACAGCTCATCGTTGGCATCAAAGCAAAATTCGGTATCCATAATCATGCTGCCGTAAGCTTTGCTGATAATGCGGACAGCTTTGGCAATGTCTTCTGCCTGATTAATGGTAAGCGCCCATTTGTTGACGTCGTTTTTATCCACGTCGATTTCTTTGGTGCCGCCCTTGGCGTCATAAATAATTTTCTTGGTTTTGCTGCCAAGATTGCGCACAACGACTTCTGCTCCGTCATCACGCTGGAACACATAATATTTGTCAGGAGTTACCATGCCGCCCACAACTGCTTCGCCGAGACCGTAGCTGGCATCGATGCTGACAAGATCATTGCGCACCGTGCCGCGGCAGCCTGAAGCTGTATCGGCGGCAAAAGCAGTACCGGAAACAACGGGGTTAATCATGCGCATGATACATACTGACAAAGAAGTCTGCTCAATTGCCCATTCTTTCTTTGCCTGCACTGCAAGTTCTTCATCACCGGTGGCTTCAGCCTGAGTGATGCCGTCACGGATGGCTTCGCGGCGGTATGTCATGGAGCGGAGGTTATAAGCGGATGCACAGTCCCAATGATAGGCCTGTACAACTCTGTCTTCACCCACAATATTCAAATACGTATCCTGCAGACCTGCAAAAGCTTTTTTGCGTGAATCTTCGCCAGCGGCAGAAGAACGGACGGCAACGGGAACATCTTCCACGCCGGCTTCTTTGCAGATGGCTTTATATGCTTCGCGCACGGCGGTATCCACTTCTTTGGGCAGATCCACGGACAAAATGGCGGACTGCACCAAAACGGAACGTTTGCGGAGCTGGTCAATCACTTCCTGAGAAGTGGCAAAACCTTCAAC
>CALUWZ010000055.1 GCA_944324625.1 uncultured Mailhella sp.
AAAGTTAATAAGCTCGATAATACCGTAAACCATGGTATAGCCAAGCGCTATCAACGCATAGATACTTCCGCGGGTAAGACCGCTGAACAAAATCTCTAAAAAATACTGCCAATCCATAAATATTCAACTTTTTGCTGTGGGCTTATTATATGCGGACAGGCTTATTTCCCAAAAGCCCTTTTTTGGGAAATAAGCCCTCAATTCATTTACAGAAAAAATCTGTAAAAAATTATTTCATTTCAACGTATTGACCGTTTTGGATCTGGTAAATGGACATACCTACGCCAACTGCGTCACCTCTTTCGTCAAAGTGAATGGTGCCTACAGCGGTTTCAATGTTTTCTTTATGCAAAGCGTCAATTACTTTTGCGGAATCGGTTGTTCCTGCTTTTTCAATGGCGTTCAGAAGTGCAATGGTTGCGGAAATGGCGTTGTCAAAGAATGCACCGGGAGCAGAACCGTATTTGGCCTGATGTTTTTCTGCGTATTCTTTGCTTACAGGGTTAGCGGAAGTATCGGTAGGACCTGAAGCATAAACATTTTCGGCATCTTGGCCTGCAAGTTCAATAAAGCCTTGGTCTTTCAGGCCGTCGGGACCGATGAAGGGAATGAATACTTCAAGGCTGTTCATGTTGGAAAGAAGTTTTGAAGCTTCAGGATAGTAGCCGCCCCACATGAGCACTTCGGCACCTTCGCGGCGTACTTTGCGGATTACGGAAGAATAGTCGGCCGCACCGGGAGTAATGGCTTCAAAAAGCACAATGTCAACACTGCCGATTTTCTTCATGTGTTCAATGGCCTGTTCGGCATAGCCTTTGCCGTATTCGCTGTTGTCATGGAGAACGGCAACTTTTTTAGCTTTAATACTGTTGACAACATATTCAGCACCTACAATGGCAGATGCGGTATCGTTGGCAACGGTACGGAAGAAATATGGATTTTCGCCGCTCATGGTCATGGCAGGAGCGGTAATGGACGGAGAAATGGCAATAACTTTTGCGTTATTGTACAGAGGCATGGCTGCTTTGCCCGCATTGGAGCAGGTGTGGCCGATAATGGCAACAACGCCGTCAGAAATCAGTTTTGTGGCTGCGTTGGTGGCAATTTCTGCTTTACAACCTTCGTCAAAAGAAATAACTTCAATTTGCTTGCCGTTAATGCCGCCTTTTGCATTATAGTCGGCAACAACCAAGTTTACGGCGTTAAGAGTGGGCAGACCGTAAGAAGCAAGTTCACCGGAATGTGCGCCGGGCACACCGATTTTGATTGTGTCGGCAGCCATTGCTGTACCGCAGGTTAATGCTGCCCCTACCAAAGCTGCCAACATACCCTTAAAAAATGAATTGGACATGTTCCCTCCAAAAAATAAACCTGTCATTTTACGGAAATAAAATGGTGCAGTAGATTGTGTGGTGAATATGCCACACTTCAAAGCTTCATGTCAACCAAAAAGCGAAAAATTTACAAAAAAAAATAACATTTTTGTTATCAATGAAAACCAAAAACAGTTTTGAAACAATTAACTGAAATAAAAAGAAAAATCTATGACAAAAGAAAGATTTGACAAAGCGGACAGCAGCAATTTTAAACAAAAACGCAAAAATTTTTCCGAAAAACAGCCCTCAAAAAAATTCCATGGCGGCGAAAAATCCGAAACCAGCGGAACTTTTTCCGCCGAAAAAGCCGCAAAACCCTTTAAAAAACCGTTTAACAAACCGAAATTTGAAAAAAATTATGCCGATTTTCTGCCTTTATGCCCTGAAGACATGCAGTTAAAAGGCTGGAATGAATTGGATATACTGCTTGTTTCAGGTGATGCATACATTGACCACCCTGCCTTTGCATCGGCTCTTCTCGGACGATATTTGGAATATCACGGCTTTAAAGTAGGCATCATAACCCAGCCTGACTGGAAAGCCCCCGATATTGCCGAAAAAATCCGCGCCATGGGCCGTCCGAAGCTTTTTGCGGGCATAAGCGCGGGCGCCGTGGACAGCATGCTTGCCCATTACACGGCTTTCCGCAAAAAACGCCATGATGACGCCTATACCCCGGGAGGACGCTGCGGCGCAAGGCCAAACCGTGCCGTAACCGTATATGCTTCCCTCATCAGACAGGCATTTCCCGATCTGCCCGTTGTGGCAGGCGGCATTGAAGCAAGCCTGCGCCGTCTGAGCCATTATGATTTTTGGACGGACAGCCTCAGAAAATCCATTCTGGCAGACGCCAAACTTGATTTGGTTCTGTACGGCATGGGTGAAAAATCCATTTTGGAACTTGCCCAAAGACTGCGCAGTTTTTACAAAAAACATCCGGAACTGCAGTATGGCAGTCCTGCCATGCAGAAAGCCAGAGACAAAAAGCCGTGGCAGGGCGTCATCAAAGGAATAAACGGAACATGCCGTTTCATCAAAACTGAAGAAATTGCAAAACTTCCCGAAAACACCGTCATTCTGCCTTCCCACGAGGATATTCTGCGCTCGCCCAAACTGCTTATGGAAGCAACCCTTGCAAGCGAAAAACATATTCATCTTGCCGACCATTATCTTGTTCAGGCCATTGACAAAGACAGAGCCGTGCTTGTGGAAAAACCAAGCCCGCGCCTGAGCTCCGAAGAAATGGATCTGCTGTACGCCCTGCCCTACACAAGACGCGCCCACCCCCGCTATCAGGGCAGAATCCCCGCCGAATCCATGATGAAAACAAGCATGACAAGCCACAGAGGCTGCGGCGGAGGCTGTTCGTTCTGTTCCCTTGCCCTGCACCAAGGCAGAAAAATCAGTTCACGCAGCGAACAGTCACTGCTGGACGAAGCGCTCAAGCTTTCAAAAATGCAGGGATTTGACGGTTCCATAAGCGATATAGGCGGCCCTTCCGCCAATATGTGGCAGGCTTTCTGCGCTCTGGAAGAAAAAACAAAAGAAAACGGCAAAAAATTTCAATGCGGAAGAGACAGCTGCATGACCCCGAATATCTGCCCGCATTTTATAGTTGATCAGGAAAAGCATTTGGAAATACTGCGCAAAGTAAAACAAATACCCCGTATAAAAAATGTGCGCATAGCCAGCGGCGTACGCTTCGACCTTGCCTTAACCCAGAAAAAAGCCCTGCAAAGCTATGCAGGCGAATTTACGGGCGGCCAGCTTAAAGTCGCTCCGGAACACTGTTCGGAAAATGTCCTCAAACTCATGCGCAAACCGGGCATGGACAAATTTGAAGTTTTTCTGCAGGCCTTTTATTCCTACTGCGAACAGGCAGGCAAGGAGCAATATGTCATCCCCTATCTTTTGAGTGCCTTTCCGGGCTGTACCGACGAAAACATGCGCGAACTTGCCGCATGGCTTAAAGAACGCAATTGGAAACCCCGTCAGGTTCAGTGCTTTATCCCTACGCCCGGCACTGTGGCAACAGCCATGTATTTCGGAGAGTGCGACCCCAAGGGAAATCCGCTGTTTGTAGCAAAAACCGATGCACAGCGCCTCAGGCAGCACGGCATTTTAATGGGAACGGCCGTACATGACGGAAAAGACAAAGATTTTGAAGACACTTTTTATGATTGATAATAAGCAGACAGCACGGCTTATAACCGTTTTATTTTTATCCGCATAAAAAAAGGACAGGCAGAACCTGTCCTTTTTTTATATGCTTTGCGCTGAGCCTAGAATTTTAATTTCTTTGCGGCATCCAGCGTTTTATTGAAATCATCGTCCGTATGCGCAAAAGAAACCATTGCAGTTTCAAAGGCAGACGGAGAAAGGAAAATGCCCATTTCCCGCATTTGCTTGTAATAGGATTCAAAAATGCTTGTGGAAGCTTTTTCCACATCGGCAAAATTATGAACCGGCTTATCGGTAAAGAACAGGGTGAACATGGACGCAATGTGCTGATACTGCACGGGAAGTCCTTTGCTTTCCAAAACGGAAACCAATTCTTTCACAAAGGAAAGCACACGCTGTTCAAGGCCTGCGTAATCGGCTTTTTCCAAAATATTCAAAGTTGCAAGACCTGCTGCCATGGCAAGGGGGTTGCCTGACAATGTTCCTGCTTGGTACACATCGCCTGCAGGAGCAATGCGCTGCATGTATTCGGCTTTGCCGCCGTAGGCTCCCACGGGCAGACCGCCGCCGATGATTTTGCCCATGGTGGTCAAATCGGGCATTACGCCAAAACGGCCTTGGGCGCCCTGATAAGACACGCGGAAGCCCGTAATAACTTCGTCAAAAACAAGCAGTGCGCCGTATTTGGTGCAAAGTTCGCGAAGTCCCTGCAAATAGCCGGCAACAGGAAGCACAAGCCCCATATTGCCCGCGCAGGGTTCCACAAAGAATGCGGCAATATCGTCACCGTGCTTTGCAAAAATTTCCTTGGCGGCCTCCAAGTCATTATAAGGCACAAGCAGGGTATCCTGCACCGTAGACTGCGGAACGCCCGGAGTGCCCGGAATGGAAAACGTGGCAAGACCTGAACCTGCGCTTGCCAAAAAAGCATCGCCGTGGCCGTGGTAACCGCCGATAATTTTTACCAGCTTGTTTTTTCCTGTTACGGCACGGGCAAGACGCAGAGCGCTCATGGTCGCTTCCGTACCTGAGTTCACCATGCGCACCATATCGCAGGAAGGAAGAGCTTCACAGACTTTTTCCGCAAGAAGCACTTCGGATTCCGTAGGAGCGCCGTAACTTGTTCCTTTTTTCAGGGCTTCGATGACGGCCTCTTCCACTTCTTCATGGGCATGGCCGAGGAGCATGGGCCCCCAAGACCCGATAAAATCAATGAATTCCGTACCGTCTGCGCCAAAAATATGTGAACCTTTGGCAGATGCGATAAATACGGGATCGCAGTGTACGTTGCGGCAGGCACGCACGGGACTGTTTACGCCTCCCGGAATGGTTTTGCAGGCTCTTTCAAAAAGCTGTTTGGATTTTTCAAAATTCATTGGTCGTCTCTCCGTTATTCTTCTTCATCATCAAAATAGGTCATGGAAATTTTTTTAAGTTCCTTAATGCTTTCCAAAACGGCATATTCGTCAAGGCAGGTATTCCGGCGCAGTTCTTCCACCGCGTCGTAGCACTCCTGCATGGTTCTGCCGTGTATCATGGTAAAAAACGTATACTGCCAGTCAGGAGCAGAACTCGGACGGTAGTAGCAATGGGAAATGCGCGGATTTTTCACGGCATAGGCAGCAGCTTCGTCCACTTTGTCCTCGGAAATTTTCCATGCCACCATGGCATTGTTGTCATAGCCTGTTTTCTGATGTTTTATGCTGGCTCCGAAACGTCGGATAGTGCCGTCATCCCGCAGGCGGGAAAGCAGGTCTATCACCTCTTCTTCACTCATGTCCGCTTCTTTGGCAATATCGGCATAGGGCGTCAGTGTATCGGGAATATTAAACTGTACAATGCTCAGCACTTTGCGTTCTTTTTCGTTAAAATCCACGGCAGCCCCCATTTTTATTAAACATTGAAAAGGAAATGCATGACATCGCCGTCCTGCACCACATATTCCTTGCCCTCTACGCGAAGCACACCCGCACTCCTGCAGGCAGCTTCAGACTTATGCTTTACATAATCGTCAAAGGAAATCACTTCGGCACGGATAAAGCCTTTTTCAAAATCCGTATGGATAACGCCTGCGCACTGCGGAGCTTTCCAGCCTTTTTTAAAGGTCCATGCACGCACTTCCTGCACGCCGGCGGTAAAATAACTGCACAGCCCCAGCGTATGATAGCCGCTGCGGATAACATTGACAAGACTGCTTTCCTCAATGCCGTAAGAAGCAAGCATTTCAGCCTGTTCTTCGGCGGAAAGGCCCTGCAGCTCCGCTTCAAGGTTGGCGCAGACAACCACAACTTCATTGCCCTGTTTTTCTGCAAGCTCGCGCAGGGCTTTGACGTGTTCGTTTTCTTCTTCCAAGCCTTTTTCGTCCACATTGGCGCAGTAAATCATTTTTTTGGCTGTCAGAAGTGCCAGTTCATGCCAAATTTGTTTAAAATGTTCATTATGTTCCGGAATATCAAACTGGCTGGCTTTATTGCCCTCATTGAGAAATTCCGCAAGGCGCCTGCATTCTTCAAGGCTTTTGGCTGCTTCCTTATCGGCTTTCACCTGCTTGGTCAGACGTTCAATCCTTTTGGTCACAGTCTGAATATCGGCAATAATAAGTTCCGTTTCAATGGTATCCACATCACGGGCAGGATTTACGGAACCGTCCACATGGGTTACGTTTTCATCTTCAAAGCAGCGCACAACATGCAAAATGGCGGCACATTCGCGGATATTGGCCAAAAACTGGTTGCCGAGACCTTCGCCTTTGCTCGCACCTTTTACAAGCCCCGCAATATCGATAAAATCAACCGTGGCATTTATAATGCGTTGAGGATTGACAAGCTCAGCCAACGCTTCAAGACGTTTGTCAGGCACGGAAACCGTAGCCTTGTTCGGTTCAATGGTGCAAAACGGATAGTTTGCGGCCTGTGCGTTCTGCGCCTTGGTCAGAGCATTAAACAGCGTGGATTTTCCCACATTGGGAAGTCCGACAATACCAATACTGAGAGCCATATATTCTCCTCTATGCAAATTCTGCTAAAATTTTTTGCAGACGTTTTTTCATTCCGTCCTTCATTTTTTCGTCCTGCAAAGCAAAATACACGTTTACGGACAAAAAGTCGAGCAAATCCCCAGCATCAAAGCGCCGGCCTTTCACCGGAACAGCCAGCATCTGCCTGTCTTTGGCAAGACGGTTCAGGGCGTCCGTAAGCTGAATTTCCCCGCCGTAACCCGGTTTGCCGCTTTCCAGATAATCAAAAATTTCAGGAGGAAGGACATAACGGCCGATAATTGCCATATTGGAAGGCGCTTCGCCGACTTTTGGCTTTTCCACCATGTCGGTAATTTCAATTATGCCGTCAGACCGTTTATTTCCCGCCACAATGCCGTATTTGTTTACCATGGAAGGATCAACTTCCATAACGCCCACAACAGGCTTATTTTCTTTTTGGGCAATATCAATAAGTTCTTTGAGGCCGCAGTCTTCGCCCAAAATAATGTCATCGCCCACCATAACGGCAAAGGGTTCGCTGCCCACAATGCTTTTGGCGCAAAGCACGGCATGGCCGAAACCGAGCTGACGTTTTTGGCGCACGCTCATCACATTCACATAATCGGCCAGTTCCTGCACCGTACGCAAAAGTTCGGTTTTGCCCGTGCGCTCCAAAGCGTCTTCAAGGGCAAAATGATGGTCAAAATAATCTTCAAGGGCGGTCTTTTCCTTGCTGGTTACAAAAATCACATCCTTTATGCCCGCATTGACAGCCTCATCCACCACGTAATGAATAACAGGCTTATTGTATATGGGCAGCATTTCCTTGGGCACATTCTTGCTTGCGGGCAAAGAACGGGTGCCGTGGCCTGCTACGGGAATGACGACTTTTTTGATATGTTGCATAAAAATCACCTTACAGGATATCTGTCCGCATTTTTATTTGTTCAGTGCAGCATGCACAACCTTGGCAAGTTCTTTTGCCAGCTGCTTGACCAATTTTTCATCCTGAGCCTCCACCATGACGCGGCAGAGATTTTCCGTTCCGGAATAGCGGAGGACAACGCGGCCGTATTTGCCGAGTTTGCTTTCCGCTTCTTTGACAGCTTCCTGTATTTCGGGCACGGATGCAAGGTCAGGCTTTTGGGTTATGGAAACATTTTCCATTTCCTGCGGATACAATTCCAGTTTTTGCGCCAGTTCGGAAAGTTTTTTGCCTGATTCGCACATAATGGTCAGAACCTGCAGGGCAGCCAAAAGTCCGTCGCCCGTTGTGCTGTAATCGTGGAAAATCAAATGGCCCGATTTTTCGCCTCCAAGACTCAGATCAAATTTGCGCATGGCTTCCACCACATAACGGTCGCCCACATTGGTGCGGATAAGCGTTCCGCCCCTTTCCGTCATAAACTGCTCCAGCGCCATATTGCTCATGGAAGTGGCTGCAAGGGTATTGTTTTTCAGTTTGCCGTGCTTCATAAGATATTCGGCGCAAATGGCCATAATCTGGTCACCGTCAAGCACAGTGCCCGTTTCGTCCACCACAATGAGCCTGTCGGCATCACCGTCAAGGGCAAGCCCCAAATCCGCACGAACCTCACGCACCTTATCCGCCACATATTCGGGATATAGTGAACCGCACTGCAAATTAATATTGGTGCCGTTGGGCGTATTGGACATGGTAATGACTTCGGCTCCCAGTTCCTCAAGAGCAAGCGGAGCAATTTTGTAATTGGCGCCGTTGGCGCAGTCCAGCACAATGCGCAGACCGTTCAGGGACAAATGCTCGGGAAAACTTTTTTTGATATACACAATATAGCGTCCCGGAGCGTCAAAAATACGTTTTGCCCGTCCCACCTTGTCGGATTCAGGATAATCCCATTCAAAATCCTTGTTCAGCACCATTTGGGCTATTTCGTCTTCCACGCTGTCGGGAAGCTTGTAACCGTACCTGTCAAAAAATTTTATGCCGTTGTCATGAAACGGATTATGGCTTGCGGAAATCACCACGCCGATGTCCGCACGCATATTCTTGGTCAAAAAGGCAATGGCAGGCGTCGGCATGGGGCCGACCTGATAAACGTCAATCCCTGCGGCGCAGAGTCCTGCCGTCAAGGCAGACTCAAACATATACCCCGAAAGACGGGTATCCTTGCCGATAATGGCTTTATGTCTGTGTTTTCCGTCGCGAAAATACGTGCCTGCAGCAAGACCGAGCCGCAGAGCCATATCTGCCGTCATGGGATACGCATTGACAAAACCGCGTATGCCGTCTGTTCCGAAAAAGCGTTTCATAAATTATCCTGTTTGCTGTTCAGTTATTTTTCTTTTATTTTTACATAGGTAGGCGTTACGGAAATCAAGTTTGCACCCTTCGGCAAATTCACTTCCACAGGCAAAACCTGACCGTCCGCAAGCTGATTGCTGCTTAAAACCGTTGCCCGCACCTGCGCCATATAGGCTGGGTCCACATTAAAGGAATCCATTTTGCTTTGCGGAATTTCCAGTTCGATGGCAACCGTCCTCGGTTCGGTAATAAAGTTTCCGCCGTCCCCGTTTACCTGCACAAGTCTGCTCAGCGTTACGGGCACAAGGTCAAGCCATGTTTCAAAACTGACTTTGGTTACGGGCTTGTCCGCCTCCACAAGTTCGGGCAGAACAAGGGGCAGGCTTTTGGAATACCAGCCTGCTTTTTCCACCTGATTGATATCAAAATTCACTTTAAGGGAATTGATGTTCTCCAGCTTTTCCTTAGGGCCTTTCAAAACCACTTCGGAAGGATTCAGGTTCAAATTTCTGATATATAAATCATCATTTTCCTTTTCGGAAAAAACCAGTTCAATTGGGACCTTTTTTTCCAGAAGATTGTCTGTTTCCAAAAGAAGATAAGAAGGACTGACGCTCAAAATCTCCATACCTTTAAAATCCGTATAGGAAGCATCAAGTTCCACGGGAAACACATTTGCGCCCACAACGGTATTTTTCAGATCAATGGGATATACAAAATCCTTATTCTGCATGCTGCGAAGCCGTTCCGCAGAAGTGCGCACGCGAACCCTGATGGAATCTTCCATGCCCTTGGTGATAACCAAATCATCGGGCAGCTGAACATATTCCACCCTGAGCGGAATATCTCCTTCAATCTGCGAACTTCCCACCACAATGTACCATAACCCGCAGGAAACGACAAAGGCAAGCACAAGAATCTTTATGTTTTCCACATAAGAATTTTTGGAAGCAATATTTTTAAACCAGAACATTATTCAATATCCTTTCTAAGCGTTCGCCGTTAAGCGGATTGGAAAGACGGCCGTTCTGCGCCACCGTAATTTCACCCCGTTCTTCGGAAACAACAAGCACCACGCTGTCACTGACTTCAGAAAGGCCGAGCGCTGCACGGTGACGGGTGCCGAAATGCTGACGTTCCTGATTTTGAGTCAAAGGCAGAACACAGCTTGCAGCCACAATTCTGCCCTGCGTGTTGATAATCACCGCGCCGTCATGCAGTGCGGTATTGGGAAAGAAAATGGTATGCAAAATCTCACGGGAAAGCAAGGCATCCAATTTTACGCCGCGGCTCAGCAGGTCGCCCAGTTTAACTTCCCGTTCCAGCACAATAATGGCACCAATCCGCTTTCTTGCCAAAAGTTCGCACGTACTGACCAAAATCTGTACAGTATTTTCGCTGACGCTTTCCCTTTTTTTGAACAAGGAACGCACGCTGAGCCCTGCCAAAGCCTGTCTGATGTCGGCACTGAACAAAATAACAATGAC
>CALUWZ010000056.1 GCA_944324625.1 uncultured Mailhella sp.
ATAATGCGCTGACGGATCTGCAGAACTTTCAGGAGCACAAAGGAATCCACGCCGCCTGAAACCGCAACCCCCACGCGGGCATGGGGAGTAATCATGCCCGTGTGCTGAATAAGTTTTCCCGCGCTGCGTATGCACTGTTCTTGGGAATAGTGGAATTTTGCCATGCCGTCAGTTATTCCGCAAAACAGATGTCTGTGAGGGTGCGAACGCCGTAGCCTGTTGCGCCTTTGGGGTTCAGGGCGTTGTCGGCATTGTCTGCGGCTGCCATGTCAATATGCACCCAGTTTATGTCGTCACTGACAAATTCCTTGAGGAACAGGCAGGCGGTCAGAGAGCCGCCGTAGCGTGAACCGCAGTTTTTCATATCCGCCACATTGCTTTTCAGTTCTTTGGAAAGATGTTTCCATACAGGCAGCGGCCATGCCCGTTCAAACAGGGCATTGGCTCTGTCGGCAACTTTTTTGGAAAGTTTTTCGTCGCAGGAGAAAATGCCTGCCGCACCTTCGCCGAGGGCAACGGCGCATGCGCCCGTGAGGGTGGCAATATCCACAAGATATTCGGGCTGATAGTTTTCCTGCGCATAGGTGAGGGCGTCGATCAAAATAAGGCGGCCTTCGGCGTCGGTATTGATGATTTCCACGCTTTTGCCCGCTTTTGCAAAGACAATGTCGCCCGGTTTTGTTGCTGTTCCGCTCGGCATATTTTCGCAAAGTGGCATAATGCCGATGACGGGACGGTTCGGGAATACGCCGTTCATGGCCAGTCTGCCGAGGGTTTCAAACGTGCCGAGCACGGCTGCGGCCCCGCTCATGTCGCCTTTCATTTCTTCCATGCCTGCGCTCGGTTTCAGGCAGATGCCGCCTGTATCGAAGGTAATGCCCTTGCCTACGAGAACGGCGGGTTTTGCGTCTTCGGCAATATGGTGGGGACGGTATTCCAAAACAATGAAGCGGGGTTCTTCGGCTGAACCCTTGGTTACGGCAAGAAAAGCGTTCATGTTTTCGGCGCTGATTTCTTCCCTGCCGAGGATTTTTGCGCTGAAATTGTGGTAATTCGCCACGTTTTGGGCTTCTTCGGCAAAACGGGACGGGGTCATGACGTTGGAGGGCGCATTGGCAAGGTCGCGGGCAAGGCAGATGCCTTTTGCTTCCGCTTCCGCAAAGCGCACGGCCTGTTTCAGGCTGTCATCGCAGAAGTCGTCGTCCAAAAGGAAAAAGAGTTTGCGAAGGCGCGGTTTTTCGGATTTTTTTCTGTAAGCGTCGCAGGAATACAGGGCAAGTTTGGCGGCCAGAGCCAGTTCCTTGGCAAAGGCGTCCTTGGCAATGCCGAGTTTTGCGCCGATGCGCGCCATGGATACAATATCCACGCCTGCGTGTTCCAGTCCGAGGTCTTGGCAGGCGCTTACGGCTTTGCCGAAGGCCATGCGTATGTCTTCAAGGCTTAAATCTTTGCTTTCGCCGAGTCCGAGCACCATGCAGCGGGAAATATCCATAGCGGGCGGGCCGTACAAAAGCACGTGTTCGTCTTTTTTGCCGTGAAAATCACGCCACTGCGGCGCAATGGAAAGCCACGGCGCGGCGGTTTGGGTGAAATGGCAGGCATCGTCCGCACCTTCGCCTTCAAGGGCAAAGGCAATGGCAATGTCTGTTTTCCACTGGCCCTGAATCTGAAATTCTATATCAAGGTTTTTTTCTTCTGTCATTATATATCTCCTTATGCCAGGCCGACTGATCGGCGCAGGCTTTGTATTTCGTTTTCGTCGAGTTCGCGTACTTTTCCCCTGCCGAGATCGCCGAGTTTTACGGGGCCCTGCTGCACGCGCTTTAATGTGAGAATGGTCAGGTCCGTATCGCGGCACATGCGCCGTATCTGTCTGTTCAGGCCTTGGTTCAGGGTGAATTCCAGCCAGATTTCGTTGTTTTTCAGGGCGCTTGCGGGTTTTGCCCTGACGGGCGCAAGTTTTTCTCCCTCTGCCAGCGTCATGCCTTTTTCAAAAAGCGCCAAGGTTTTCTGCAGGTTATAGCCCGTATGGGGCAGGCGCACTTTTACTTCGTAAATTCTCGGCATGTGCCAGCGCGGGTGCATGAGCCTGTTGGCAAGTTCTCCGTCGTCGGTGAGAAGGAGCAGGCCTTCGGAAAAAAAATCCAGACGGCCCACGGGATACATGCGCCGCGCCCTGTAGGCAGGGGGCAGAAAATCCATGACCGTTCTGCGGCCTTCGGGGTCTTTGACCGTGCTTACCACGCTGACGGGCTTATGCAGCATGAGCAGGCAGGTTTTTTTCTGCGGACAGAACACCACGTTTCTGCCTTGGCAGATTACTTTGTCTCTGCGTATGTCGATGCGCATGCCGGGACTTTCGGCCTTTTCGCCGTTGACGGTCACAAGGCCCGCAAAAATCAGCTCGTCGGCTTTGCGGCGCGAGCATATTCCCGCATCGGCAAGGGCTTTGTTGAGGCGCAGGGTTTCTTCATTCATGGCGCTTATTCGCTTTTGTTCGCTTTTGTTGTTTTTTTGTTGCCTTTTGGCTTACGGCATAATATACTTTATCCGTTCAGTCGTCCAGTTTTTTTGTTTGCGGAAAATATTGCTCTGCCGTGTCTGCGGAATATTATGCGGAATGTCATGCGGCAGATTTGTAAAGATTGTTATGATAAAAAACATACGGTTTGTGATAAAGGATAAAATTGCCAATGTGCGCCGAAAAATACGGGATTTGTTCCGTACGTCGGATTTTTGCGTAGCGTTTTTGGCAGGTTTTTACAAAGTGTTCTGCAAAACTCTGCGCTATGCTTCCAACAGGGAGCGCATTGCCGAACAGGACCGCATTGCCAAACTGCGCAGGCAGGGCGAAGACGTCAAAGGCACGCCCTTGGTTTTCTGCCTGTGGCATGACGAGCTTTTTCCGCTGATTTATCTGCAGAAGGATTTGGATATCGTGTGCATTGTGAGCGGCAGCAAGGACGGCGCCATTTTGGAAAAATTCATGCGCAGGCTCGGTCTTCGCACGGCCACGGGGTCAAGCCGCCGAGGAGGCCTGAAAGCGCTGCTGCAGGCGGCAAAGCTTATGCAGGACGGCACCGTGCACGGCTGCGTGACCGTGGACGGCCCGATGGGGCCGAGGCATAAGACAAAGGACGGCGTATTTCTGCTGGCCCAGCGTGCCGAAGCCAAAATTATGCCCGTACGCCTTGATCTGAAAACTTCCTATAAATTCAAAAGCTGGGACAGATTTCAGGTGCCTGCGCCTTTCAGCCGCGTGGAAGTGCATTTCGGGGAAGGGTTTTTCGTCACCGAAGAGCTGACCGACGAATATTTGGGCGCATGCCGCGAACGGCTGGAAAAGGAACTGACGGAACTTTTGCCCGAACGGCCGTAACGGCCTGAAGCAGTGCGGCTTTTTGAAAGCCGTGTGCTGCGGACAGCGGATTTTCGGTCTGCGCGGATTTTCGGTTTCTATGAAATGTGCGCATGCTTTCAGGGCAGGCCGTACAGTTTTATTTTTGCGTAACTTCCAATAAACTGTGCGGAAAAATATACGGTACAGAAAACAGGTTGAAAAAAATAACGGACAGCAAAAAAGATGATAGCCTATATTGAAGGAAAATTACTGCAGAAATCTGCCCACGGCAGCATTGTTATCGTCACAAAATACGGCGTGGGCTATGAAGTTTTTGTGCCCCAGTCCATGCCGCTGCCCGTCATCGGCGGGGATATTGCCCTGTATACGGCCTTTGTGGTGCGCGAGGACGCACAGGAGCTGTTCGGTTTTTCTTCCTTTGAGGAACGGGAAACGTTTAAAATGCTGACCACCATAAACAGGGTCGGCGCACGCACGGCGCTGTCCATTCTTTCCGTGTACAGGCCCGACGATCTGCGGCGCATTGTTGCCGCGGAAGACGTAAATGCCCTGACCAAGGTTTCGGGCATAGGCAAGCAGACGGGACAGAAAATTTTTCTGGAACTCAAATATAAATTCAAGGCAGACACGTCCCAAAGTTTTGTGCCTTCCGCAGCCGTGCAGTCTTCGGTTTTTGCGGACGCGCTGACGGGTCTTTTGAATCTCGGCTATGACAGTCAGAGCGCATCTTCCGTTCTGCAGGAAGTTTTGGACAAGGAACCTGATTTGGATGTGGGCGGGGCTCTTCGCAGTGCTTTGAAATTAATGGCAAAAAAGAAATAAGGCAGAACCATGAACAAAAAATACGGCAAGAGAAAGAATTTTTCGTCGTTTCGGGACAAAGCCGGGGAAGAATTTGACGAAGATTTTTACGATGAAGATACGGAAGCGCAGGAAGACGCCCCTTTTGACCATGACGGCGGTCTGCCCTTCGGCGCAAAGCAAAAATCCCTGTCTGCGGACGACAGTCTGGAAGACAGTCTGGACAAAATGGACGAATCCGTGCGGCCGCGCAGACTGTCCGAATTTGTGGGGCAGAGCGAACTGCGCAAAAATCTTCAGGTTTTTCTGGATGCCGCCAAAAAACGCAAAAAAGCTATGGATCATCTGCTGTTCTACGGCAATCCGGGGCTCGGCAAAACCACGCTTGCCCATATCATTGCGTCCGAGCTTGGGGTAAATATCGTGTCCACGTCGGGCCCTGCGCTCATGCGCGGCGGCGATTTGGCGTCCATTGTTTCCAATCTGCAGGCCAATGACGTATTTTTTATTGACGAAATCCACCGCATGCCCATGCAGGTGGAAGAAGTGCTGTATCCTGCCATGGAGGATTTTAAGCTTGACCTTGTCATAGGTCAGGGCCCTGCCGCCAAAACCATTAAAATAGACGTGGAGCCGTTTACGCTTATCGGCGCCACCACGCGGCTCGGGCTTTTGTCCGCACCGCTGCGCGACAGGTTCGGCATTATCAGCCGTTTGGAATTTTATACGCCGCAGGAGCTTGCGGAAGTCGTCACCCGTGCGGGCAGGATTTTGGGCGTTCAAATCAGCCCCGAGGCCGCCATGGAAATAGGCCGCCGCTCACGGGGAACGCCGCGCATTGCCAACCGCCTGCTGCGCCGCGTGCGTGATTTTGCCAGTGTGTTCGGCGAGGGAGTCATTGACGAAGAACAGGCCAGACATGCCCTTTCCCGTTTGGACGTGGACGAAATGGGGCTTGACGAAATGGACAGAAAAATCCTGACCGTGCTCATCGAGCATTACGACGGCGGCCCTGTGGGACTGAAAACCTTGGCTGTGGCATGCTCCGAGGAAATGCGCACCATTGAAGAAATATACGAACCCTATCTTATTCAGTGCGGTCTGATCAAGCGCACGCCCCAAGGCCGCATGGTTACGGCAAGGGCATACAAGCACATGGGACATCTTGCATAGTTTTTATAGCTGCTGTATCTTCTTGTTTTTGCATGGCTTTTTATAACAATGCAAAAATTTAGCTTTTTTTTCGGCGTGTTTTGTTGTACACAGGAAAAAAACACCAAAAGGAACAGTCATGCCCCAAGCCGAACTGCAAGTAAAAATTCTGGCGCACACGCCTGACCCTCTTTCCGTTATTTATGCCTCTTTCCGCCAATGTTACCACGCAGGCTACGTGGGGGACATGTGGGAACGCCTGCAAAACGGCGAAATCAGCAAGGAAAAGCAGGCTGAATTTGTGCAGAACGTCATCAGTTCTGGTCATGAAAGCCCCATTGAACACGTGAGTTTTACCTTTGCCCTGTCAGGGGTTTCCCGTGCACTGACCCATCAGCTCGTGCGTCACCGCATAGCGAGCTATTCCCAGCAGAGCCAGCGTTATGTGGACGCTTCCGCCATGGACTACATTCTGCCGCCTGCCATAAAGCGCAATCCGAAAATTCTGGCCCGTTATGAAGCGTTCATGGAAGAAGTGGGCAAAGCCTATCACGACATCAAAACCATGCTTGAAGAAGACGGCAGGGGCTCTCTTGCCAAGGAAGATGCCCGCATGGTTCTTCCGCAGGCCGCGGCAAGCAATATTGTGGTCACCATGAACTGCCGCTCCCTGTTCAATTTCTTTGAACACCGCTGCTGCACCCGCGCCCAGTGGGAAATCCGCGACTGTGCCAATAAAATGCTTTTGGAATGCCGCAAAGTTTTGCCCGAAATTTTCGGAAAAGCAGGCGCAAAGTGCGAAAGGCTCGGCTATTGTCCCGAAGGGGAAAAATTCTGCTGCGGCCGATATCCCGTAAAAAAATAGTTTGTTCTTGTTTCTGACTGTCTTTGTATCTTGAAATTTTGATTTTTTAAATTTGGCTGTGCAAATAAAAAAAAGATTTCATCATGCAGACGGTTTGGCAGTAAGACAAAATCATATAAACCCGTCAGGCTTTCACCTTTCGGGTCTGATTTTAAAACGGCATTCCGCAGCTCAAAAGTCCTGCTTTTTTCCGTAAAAGGCATTGACGCGGATGTTATTGCAGCGAATTCGGAAACAAATTTTATCTGCTGTACTTGTGTATGCGGCAGCTGCAGATCATTTTGAATAAATAAAAGTCATATAGAAAGGAAACGCTATGCCAAAACTGGAATTTCGCCCTGCCCGCGCAGAAGATATGGGCACACTGCTTGCGCTGATCAAAGAACTTGCGGACTATGAACACCTTGTGCACGAGGTGACCGCCACCGAAGAAATTTTAACCGAATGGATTATTGAAAAACAAAAGGCAGGCGTAATTTTTCCCGTGCTTGACGGCGAAATTATCGGCTATATTCTGTATTTTTACAATTTTTCCACGTTCCTCGGCAAAGCGGGCATTTATGTGGAAGATTTGTTCATCCGTCCCAAGCACCGCCACCAGGGCTACGGCAAACAGCTTTTGAAATATCTTGTGGACAAGGCGAAGAATGAAGGCCTCGGCCGTGTGGAATGGACCTGTCTTGACTGGAACAGGCCGAGCATAGATTTTTATCTGTCCCTTGAAGCCGTTCCCATGACGGGCTGGACCGTATACCGTCTGACTGAGGACAAAATAGCCAAGCTTTGCGATACGATCAAGGAATAAACAGCCCTGCGGACAGGATTTTCAGGGCGCTGCGCCGTGCGCCGTTCTGCGGTTTAAGCGAAGCGGCTGCGGCAATATGACGGACGAAGCACGTCTGCCCGAAAGCGGCGCAAACTGACCCGAAAACGGAACAAAAAAGGCAGCAATATGGAATTTTTTCTGGATAATTTGGAAGATACGGAAACATTTGCCGAGGCGGCGGCAAAAACCCTGCTTGAGCAGAAAGCAGAGGGCAGACTTTTGCGCACCGTTTATTTTTTTTGCGAAATGGGAGCAGGCAAAACCACGTTTACCCGTTCTTTTGTGGGCGCACTGCCGGGAGCGGAAAATGCGGAAGTGGCAAGCCCGAGCTTTACCATTTGCCACGAATATCCCACGGACCCCGAAATTTATCACGCAGATCTCTACCGTCTGCCCGACGGCATTGATCTGCCCGAAGAACTGCAGGATTTGGGCAGAAAAACCGTTCTCTTGATTGAGTGGGCGGAACGGCTGAATCCCGAGGTTTTGGACAAAAACCGTCTGGAGATTTTTTTCGGCAAAGAAAATTTATCTTGTGACAAAAAAAACACCTTGGAAAATATAGACAATTTTGTGAATATGTGCAATTTAAAAAGGCACGTCAAAATTTCTGCTCACGGTGAAATTGCCGAAGAGTTTGAAAAACGTTTGCATAAAAATTTACAAAATTGTTTTTTGCTGAAATAATTCAGTAAAAACAATATGCTGTAAAATTTTATATATGTCATTTCGCAGTTTGCACGGGACAGTCCCGTGCAGTTATAGGAAAGAGTATGAAAATATTGGTCCAAAAATTTGGAGGTTCCTCTGTTGCCGACCTTGAATGCATGAAAAAAGTGCGCGCCAAGGTGCTGAAAGCAGTGGAGCAAGGGTACAAGGTTGTCGTCGTGTTGTCTGCCCGTGCAGGACAAACCAATAAGCTCCTTGAAATGGCCTATCAGTGGTCTGATGAACCTCATCCTGCCGAGCTTGACGTTCTTCTTGCTACGGGAGAACAGGAATCCATTGCGCTTTTCAGCATGCTTCTGAACGATGCAGGCGTGAAAGCCCGTTCCATGGTGGGGTATCAGGTTCCTATCCTGACCGATAATTCCTATAATTCCGCCCGCATTATTTCCATTGAGTCCGACCATTTCCGTCAGGAGCTGGAAAAGTATGACGTAATCGTCATGGCAGGCTTCCAAGGCTACAGCATGGAAAACAGAATTACCACTCTGGGCCGCGGCGGTTCCGATACGTCAGCCGTTGCCATTGCCGCAGCATTGGGTTCCTGCGACTGCCATATTTATACCGATGTGGACGGCGTCTATACCACTGACCCCAGAATGGTGCCCAAAGCTACCAAAATTCCCAAAATTTCCTATGACGAAATGCTTGAAATGGCTTCCATGGGCGCAAAGGTTTTACAGATACGCTCCGTGGAATTTGCAAAAAAATATAAAGTGCCCGTGTGGGTACGCTCAACATTCAGCGATGATGAAGGGACGCTCGTAACGCAGGAGGATGAATTTATGATGGAATCAGTTATGGTTTCCGGTGTGGCTTTTGACAAAGACCAAGTACGCATTACCATTTTGGGCGTGCCTGACAAGCCGGGAATTTCCGCTGCCCTTTTTGCTCCTCTTGCAGACAATGAAGTTCTTGTGGACATGATTGTCCAAAAAGCCAGCCGTGACGGCATTACCGACATGACCTACACGGTTTCCCACAAGGATTTGAAGCGCGCCCTTGCCATTACCGAAAAAGTCTGTGCCCAGATCGGCGGCCAAGGCGTGGAATACGACGAACACGTTGCAAAAGTTTCCGTTATCGGCGTGGGCATGCGCAATCACAGCGGAGTTGCAGCCATGGCTTTTGCGGCCCTGCATAAGGCAAATATCAATATTTTGATGATCAGCACCTCCGAAATCAAAATTTCCTGCCTTATCCACGAAGACCAACTGGAAAAAGCAGTGCAGACCCTGCACACAACTTTCGGACTTGACGGCGAATAATGGATTTTTACATTTACGATACAAGCCTGCGTGACGGCGCACAAAGCGAAGACGTTCAGCTCTCCACGCCCGACAAAATCAAAATTGCCCTGCGTTTGGACAATTTCGGCATACAGTGCATAGAAGGCGGCTGGCCGGGCGCCAATCCCGTGGATAACGAGTTTTTCGAGGAAATCAAAAAATATTCCCTGAAAAACGCCAAAATATCCGCTTTCGGCAGTACCCACCACGCAAGCTATAAGGCAGAAGACGATCCCACCATGAAAGCACTGGTGTCTGCCCGCGTGCCCGTTCTGACCATTTTCGGCAAATCCAGCGAAAAACACGCCCTTGACGCCCTGCGTGTCGCGCCTGAACGAAATCTGGAGATTATCCATGATTCCGTGGCGTTTCTGGCACAGCATGCTCAGACCGTGTTTTTTGACGCCGAACACTTTTTTGACGGGTTCAAAGCCAACAGGGACTATGCCCTTGAGGTGCTGAAAAATGCCCACAGGGCAGGTGCGGACACCCTTGTTCTGTGCGATTCCAACGGCGGAACCCTGCCTTCCGAAGTTTCTGAAATCGTAAAAATCTGCCGTGCGGAGCTTCCCGAAGCGAAATTCGGCATACATGCCCATAACGACTGCGAGCTTGCTGTGGCCAATTCCATAGCCGCCCTGCAGGCAGGCGCAGTGCACGTGCAGGGCACCATGAACGGCGTGGGCGAACGCTGCGGCAATGCCAACCTTTGTTCCATTATTCCCGTAATTGAACTCAAGCTCGGCAAAAAATGTCTGCCCGACAATATGCTCAGCCAAATTACCGCTACTTCTGCCTATGTGTATGAAGTAATGAACATGAAACCCTTTGCCCGTCAGGCTTTTGTGGGAAAATCCGCCTTTGCGCACAAGGGCGGCATACATGTCAGCGCCATTAACCGCGATTCCACGCTTTATGAACACATTAAGCCCGAGGACGTCGGCAACAGCCAGCGCGTGCTGATTACCGAACTTGCGGGCAGAAGCAATATTGTCAGCCTTGCGCGACGTTTCGGTTTTCATCTGGATAAGGATGAGCCCGTGGTCAAAGGTCTTTTCCATGAGCTTAAAACCAAGGCAAGCCTCGGCTATGACTATGCCGCCGCGGAAGCCAGCATGGAACTGCTCCTTCTGCGCAAGCTTGCACGGCGCGGCGTGCGTGACTTTTTCACCTTAAAAAGCCTGCGTGTGTTTGAAACCAAGGACGCTCAAGGTCAGCCTATG
>CALUWZ010000057.1 GCA_944324625.1 uncultured Mailhella sp.
TGATATAATTTTGCATATTAACATAATATTCAGCCAAATTTTTTTGCTGCTTCGTTATTTTTGACGGAATACCTGAAAACAGCTCCAATACTTTAAATAAATTGCTGTTGCTGTTATATTTCCCTAAAGGTAAATTTCTGTCGGAATAATTATAAAAATAATAATCTTGCTTATGGTACATAAACGGAATTCCCATTTCAACACTGTAAAAAAGATAGGTTCCGTAAGCATTGGAGGCAGTATATTTAAATTGTCTGAGCAAACTGTAAAACCTGTCCACAAACCGAATATCCCAAACATTCCCGGCCGTATACACAGGCACAGCATTTTCCAGATATTTCAAAAAAGTTCCGTTATGAATATCAGTCATAAATAAACAAACGGCAACCGGCTGCATTTCATCCGGCAGCGATTTCAATTGTGCGCATGTTTTTTCAATATCATAAAAAACAGAAATATCAGGTGTTGAATGTACTGCAAAAAAAAGCGTTCCCTGCGGATTTTCAACCTGTTCTATGCCATGTTCCCTTCTGTACCAAATTAAAGGATGAGGAACTTTAAAACAAGGCTGCCTGCACTGTTCTTTAACCAACTGATATTTTTTTTCATGATAAGAAAAAAAAGCATAAGCTCTGTTTTCCAATTCATGCTGTGCAACTTTAAAGTTCACAGGAATTCCGTGATCCGCATAAATATTCAGCGGAAGCTCTTCAGGAAAACGGGCATATTCTCTGAAAATTCTGCCTTGGGAATACTGTTCGGGCAAACCGAAAAGCACAGTGGCTTTTCCCCTGTCAATCAGCTTCGTATCGCACAGTTCCACCAATTTTTTTATTGGATACCCTCTATAGTTGAATTCTTCCATATTTTTCCTCAACTTATTAAAATTTTCCAATAATGAAAATCAATTGGAACTGTTTTATTATTAATAATCTTTTTCTTTTCAAAACCAAACGGATTATTTCTCAAAAGTCCGCCGCAACTGTCTGCAAAATAAACTTTTGCCGCTCCGTCCGGTTATTGCCTCAATTTTCTTTGCGTTTTCACCCGTCAGCCAAGATTGAATTATTTTTCCATGTTCAGACAACACACCATAAATGCAAAACTATCGGGAAACTTCCACAAACTCCCGTTCATCCTCAAAGGGTTTATTGATTTTATACACCGGCGTAACTGCATTTGGCAGGCCTGAAACTGAGTTGTGCACAATAAGGCGCCAGCGGTACACAGAACTTTTTTCATGGGGAAATACAGTAAAACTGAAATCAGCACTGCGGCTGACTCCCCAAACTTCTTCAGGCCGTCTGGTAAACTTTTCCGCAGGAACAAAAGGACAGCCGATGCAGTCTTCATCCACGGCCTCAATCTGCAGAGAAAAAGCCTGCACGCTTGCAACAGAGCCTGCCACTGTTCCCTGAACAGTCAGCGTTCCTTCGGGGTTATAGGTCATAAACACATTCTGCAGGCTGAACAGCTGATCGATTTTCTGCGGAAGGGGATCACCCTTTTTTCCGCAGGCAGCAAGCGCAGCAAGCATGCACAACACACAAAACATATTGAAAATACGATATTTTTTCATAAAAGCCTTATAATTTTTCTTTCCACTCAAAAAGCAGACGCATGCAGTCAAGCGGAGTCAGTGTATTTAAATTAATGCCTGCAAGCTCCTTCAGAACAGGATGGTCTTTCACTGCCTTTTCCACTTCAGCCTGTATATCTTCAGCCTGCATATTTCTTTCCGAAACAGACGCGTTTTCAGAATGCTGCGGCTCAAGGCCCGGAAGCAGAACCCGTTCTGCCCTTTTTTCCGCTTTTTGCTTGCTTTCTTCAAGCAAAGACAGCAATTCCTTGGCTCTGGCCACAACATGGGCAGGCACGCCTGCAAGCCTTGCAACTTCGACACCATAGCTTTTGTCTGCCGGCCCGGGAATAAGCCTGCGCAGAAACACTATATCGTTGTTCCATTCCTTGATGGCAATGTTCATATTGAACACACCGTCAATTTTTCCTTCAAGCGCAGTGAGCTCATGGTAATGCGTTGCAAAAAGCGTGCGAATTTGTCCGTTTGCCCGTTTCAGAAGTTCCTCAACAACGGCCCAAGCCAAAGCAAGCCCGTCAAAAGTGCTTGTTCCCCGTCCTATTTCATCAAGAATAACAAAACTTTTCTTGGTGGACTGACGCAAAATGCGTGCTGTTTCCATCATTTCCACCATAAACGTACTCTGGCCTTGGCTGATATTGTCTGAAGCCCCCACACGGGAAAAAATCCTGTCCACAATGCCGATGCGGGCAAAACTTGCCGGCACGAAAGAGCCCATTTGGGCCAGCAGACAAATAATGGCAGACTGCCTGAGCACTGTGGATTTTCCTGCCATATTCGGACCTGTAATCAATAAAAGCCTGCGCCTGTCATTGAGGTACAAGTCATTGGGAATAAAATGAGATTTGCCGATAACAGCCTCCACGACGGGATGACGGCCTTCTCGTATTTCAATGTCGCTTCCTTCATGCAGTTCAGGCTTAATCCAGTCTTTTTTTCGGGCACATTCAGCAAGAGCCTGCCAATAATCAATTTGGGCAATAAGCCCTGCCACAAACAAAAGACGGGGGCGTTCTTCGGCAATTTTAACACGCAGTTCCTGAAAAAGCTTATATTCAAGCTCATTTCTTTTTTCTGACGCAGAAAGAATTTTATTTTCCAGCTCCTTGAGCTCAGGCGTAATAAAACGCTCGGCATTGACCAAACTCTGCCTGCGTTCAAAATAATCGGGAACAGGTTCCTGTCTTGCTTTGCTGAGCTCAAAATAATAGCCGAACACACGGTTATACCCTATTTTAAGCTTGGGAAGATTGGATTTTTCCTGCTCATGCAAAAGCAGTTCCTGCAAACGGCTTTCCCCGTGCTCCATAACATCGATAAGTTCATCAAGCTCGGCATGATAACCTGCTTTAAACAGCATGCCTTCGGTGATTTGCTGCGGAACAACATCAAGCAGGGAATCCGCCAAAATCCGATAAATTTCTTCGCAGCTGTCCCAGCTTTTAAGCAGCCGCCCAAGTCCCTGCGGAACATTTTCGAAACTCAGGGTTTTATCCGTCGGCAAAACATCGTCTTCTGACTGCAAAACAGCCAAGATATCAGGCAGATGCGCCAAACTGTCCCGAAGAGCCAAAAAATCCTTGGGATAAAATCTATTAACGCTGATACGGGTGGAAAGACGCTCCAAATCATAAACTTTCCCCAAAAATCCGCGCAGTGCCTGCAGTTTTTTCGGACTGCGGCAAAAATGTTCCACAACTTCCTGATGCAGGATGATTTTGGCTGTATCCTTATACGGATAGCGCAGACGCTCTTCCAAAAGACGTCCGCCCATAGGTGTTTGGCATTGGTCAAGTTCATGCCACAAGGTTCCCAAGCCTTTTTTTCCGTCATAACGGCGGAAAAGCTCCAGATTGCGTTCCGTTACTTCGTCAATAACCATGAACATGCCCGTATCTAAGGGCTCAAAGGCACTCAGATATGAAGGCACATATTTCTGCGTCTGCTCGATATATGCTAGAAGAGCTCCGCAGACACGTACCAGAGCAGGCTTTTTCTCCAAACCCAAAGCAGAAAGTTCCTGCACTTTCTGCACTTCCAGCACACGTTTTTCCGAACGTTTCAAATCAAAATGGCTGACCGCATTTAAATACACAAGCTGAACGGAACCGTTGATCTTTACAAGCTCGGGAATTTCCATGCCGGCCATAACAAGCAGTTCCTTGGGCTCCACCTTGTAAACCCACTGCCACAGCTCGCTTTCCTTGGAAACCTGAACACCTGTCCATGCCCCCGTAGATACATCCAGCCAAGCAAAAGCCCCTTGACCTTCCTGCCAAAAAGCCGCTCCCAGATACGTATGCTGCTTTGATTCCAAATTGGCGTCGTCAATAACGGTGCCTGCCGTCAAAATTTTGGTTACTTCCCGTTTGACAAGGCCTTTGGCATTCTTAGGGTCTTCTACTTGGTCGCAGATGGCAACTTTATAGCCTTTTTCCACCATTTGGCTGAAATACGCATCAGCCGCATGCCACGGAATACCGCACATGGGAATATAATCCCCTTTGTTTCTGCTGGTAAGGGCCAGCTGCAGTTCTTTGGCGGCTATTTCTGCATCTTGGAAAAAAAGCTCATAAAAATCCCCAATGCGGTAAAACAGGATAGTATCGGGATATTGTTCTTTTATCCCGAGATACTGTTCATACATGGGGGTTAATTTAAAATTTTCGGGCAGCTGCATATTATTCGGTTTCGGAAGCTCTCAAAACAGTATCAAGACGTTTTTCCGTTGCTTCAAGTTCTGCACGGAGTTTATTTTCGGATTCGGTATGTTTGGCGTTCAAATCGGCAAGTTCCGTTTCCACCTTGGCAAGTTTCTTTTCAAGGGCAATGGCACGGCGGCGTGCGGCCATGGCTCTGGAGCTCAGCGTCAGTCTGTCCCACATAAGCATGAGAAGAACGATGAATGCCCCGAGAGCAAAACAGATAAGCATAACGGAATATAAAGGAAGAGGAAAACTTTCAAGGGGTTCCATAAAAAACAAATCAAGTTTCAAAACCACCGGATCGGCAAAAGAAGCCTGATTTTGCACAAAAAACATCATTACGATAAAAAAGATGAGCACAAGCAGAAAAACTTTTAAATAACGCATAACCACTCCTAAAAAAACATTACTGGATTATCCCCTAAAGGTTAAAATTTAACTTATTCCATAATTTCCTTAAAAGCAAGAGCAAAAGTTTTTTGCATAGTTTCAAGCCGTTCCGGAATAAGGCGCACATCGGCAACAACGGCAATAAATTGAGAATCTCCCTCCCAGCGCGGAACAAGATGGCCATGCAGATGATCGGCAATGCCCGCACCTGCGGCTTTGCCGAGATTTATGCCCATATTTATCCCGTCACAGCGGCAAACTTTTCTCAGCGCTTTGCAGGAAATGTTCACAAGCTCCATGAAGTCGCTGCGTTCTTCTTCCGCAAGGTCTGTAATATCCATAACGTGACGGTACGGAATAACCATTAAATGCCCTGCCGCATAAGGATAACGGTTCAGCATGACAAAGCAGTGCTTTCCCTTATATACAACAAGACGCTCACTGTCCTTTTGAGTCAGTTCCCCGCCCCAGTCCTCAAGGCAGAACACACAGCCCTTATGTTCTTTTTGGGAAAGAATATATTCCATGCGCCACGGTGCCCACATATTTTCCATACACGTACCTTCCTGTTCAGAAACGATTAAATTTTATTGACGATATGCAGTCGTCATATAAAAAAGCATAGCAAAATTTTACACAAAAATAAATTGTGAAAAGCTTGACAAAATAAAAAAAAATATCCACAAATATAAAAACTTTCAATTCAAAGGAATGGCTTTTCATGTCTGAAACTCAAGTTACCATAAAAGGAAGCATAGTACCGCTTTCTTTCAATGCAAGCAAATGCAAAGTTGCACTCAGAACCTTTACCAACGGCGAAGAAACCGAATACCCCATTCTTTCCAAAGGGGCAGGCATTGATTTGGTTGACATGATAAGCAATTTTGTCAGTGCAAACTGCATACTCCAAGCCTGCGAAGAAGAAGACTGCACAAAAGTCCATATCCGTTCCTATACCATTTTGGACGAATTGGATGAAAACGACCTTTTCGGCCAAAAAGAAGAATAAATTTTCATGAGAATTTTAATTGTTGAAGACGATGTTTCTTTAAACCGTCTTATCAGCGAAAAACTGAAAAAAGAACATTATACCGTCGATTCCTGCCACCTTGGCAACGAGGCTCTTGCCTATATTGACGGAGCGGAATACGATCTTATTATTCTTGACATTATGCTCCCCAATATGAGCGGTCTGGAAATTTTAACCCATATCCGCAGCAAAAAAAACACGGTTCCTGTTTTGCTTCTGACTGCAAAAGACAGCGTGGAAGACAAAGTAACGGGCCTTGATCTCGGTGCTGACGACTACATGGCAAAACCTTTTGCCTTTGAAGAACTTCTTGCCCGTATCCGCGTGCTTATCCGCCGCAGTTCATCGCAGAGCAGTCAGGTTTACCAAATTGCCGACCTTATGGTAAACGACAAAACCAAAACAGTTACCCGCAGCAATATTCCCATTTCCCTTTCTTCCAAAGAATTTAACATCCTTTTATATATGATTATGCATGCCGGGCAGGTTTTGTCCAGAGAAACCCTGAACCAGCACATGTGGAATTATGATTATGAAGGAAGTTCCAATATCATTGACGTATATATCCGTTATTTGCGCAAAAAAATTGACGAAGGACACGAAAAAAAACTCATTCATACCATACGCGGACAAGGATATGTAATCCGTGAAGAATAATTTTTTTTCCTTGGGCATTAAAAGCAAACTGACAATTTTAATCAGTGCAAGCATATTTTTGCTTGTTTTCATTTCATTGACCCTGCTTGTGCTTGTAGGGAAAAACCAGCACGAAGCACAAATCAAAAACGAACTTATCAATGTTATTGAAGACAATGCCCAAAAAATCAGAAAACGCAGCAATCTTATTGTGCTGGATTCTGCGCGTATAGTCAAAAACAATATTTACACGTCACTGTACAATGAAAACAAAGTTTTTATGTACGGCGAAATGCCCCCTGATTTTCCGCCCTATAATGATTTTTCAGCTGGAAAACTTAAAAAAGTTGCCCAATTTTATGTTTATGACATAGCAAAAAATGTTTACGGACAAAAAATCTTTATACGGGGCATTGTGTCCGTAGCCGCCACCAAGCAGACATTCAGCTCCCTTTTCTATCTTGTTTTGGCCACACTGCCCGTACTGGCATTTTTTACGGTTATGCTTGCCCGCTTTTTTATCCGCAAAGCCTTCAGGCCTGTGGAGCAAATTATCCACGTTGCCCAAAAAATCCAAAGCAACAAAGATTTATCCCTGCGCATTAATTTGGACAATACGGTAAAAGATGAAATTCATGCCCTTGCCCGTACTTTTGACACACTTTTTGACAGTCTTGAACAGGCATTTATCAAAGAAAAACAATTTACTTCCGACGCATCCCACGAAATACGCACGCCCGCAAGCGTTATTATCGCACAATGCGAACTGGCCCTTGAAAATGCCGAAAACGAGCAAAACAAAGAAGCTCTGCGCACAATTTTATGGCATGCGCAGAAAATGTCTCAAATGACAAGCCAGCTTTTGCTGCTGACCAAGGCAGAACACTGCACGGAAATTTTGGAGAACGAAGAAATAAATTTAAGTGAACTTGCGGAAATCATTGCCGAACAGCAGCAGGAAGAAGCAGAAGAAAAAGGACTTTCCCTCACCTATTCCATTCAGGACAATATTTTTGTCACCGGCGACCCGACGCTTCTGACAAGCGCCCTCATAAACCTTTTTTCCAATGCAATAAAATACAACAAAAAAGACGGCAAAATCAACTTTACCCTGACCCAAACGGACAATTTGATTCACGGCAGAATTTCCGATACGGGCATAGGCATTTCAGAAGAAAATCTTCCAAAAATATGGGAACGCTTTTTTCAGGCCGACAAGGCGCGCAGCAAAAAGCCGGGTGAATATTACGGAACAGGCCTCGGCCTGCCGCTGGTAAAGTGGATAATAGAAGCCCACGGCGGAACTGTTGACGCATCATCCTCTGTCAACAAAGGCACAATTTTTCATTTTACCCTGCCGCCAAAAAAATAATATTTTAATCTTTCTTTAATTTTTCTCCATTATAACCCTTTCCATGGACAACAAAAAAGGAAGCCAAAAAACTTCCGGACACCAAAACAAAAATTAAAATTTTAATGTTTCCTTAATCTTCAGATTGTATAAAAGAATTAACGAAACGCAATAAGGAGAAAAATTATGAAAAAGTCTACTCTCATCGCTTCCATGACTCTCGGTTTTGCATGCATGTTTACAGCAGGCAGCGCAATGGCGCAAATTTCTTTGGAACAGGCAAAACAAATTGTTTTGCAGCATGCAGGCGTAAATGCCAATGAAGCAGGCTTTATTCAAATCAAACAAGATATGGATGACGGCATTAATGAATACGAAATTGAATTCTGGAAAGGCAATACCGAATATGAATATTCCGTCAATGCTGACAACGGCCAAATTCTTTCTCATAAACAGGAAATAAAGCAAAATGCCGTCAATATCCCCCAAGTCCAGCAAATGCCGAATCAGCAAGCCCTTATCGGCAATCAAAAGGCTGTGGAAATCGCACTGAACCATGCAAAAGTCAGCCAAGACCAAACCCGCCGCCTGAACTGCTACCAAGAATTTGACGACGGCAGAGCCGTATACAAAGTTGAATTCTGGAAAGAATACACCGAATACGACTATGAAATCGATGCCGTAACCGGAACTGTCATCGAATTTGATGCAGAACATAACTAATGAACAAAAACAGCTTTCTTCCCTGTTCCTTGCGGACAATCCCTTTTGCCGCAAGGAACATTTCATACCTCTCTTTGGAAAAAGCCCGAGAAATCGTACTGAAACGCGCCAAAAAACTTTCCGTGGAGCTGTCGGAAATACGCATTACCCACCTTTTTAAAAATGGACAGGTAATTTACTGTTTCACCCTAAAAACCATAGAACAAACAGCACAAACCATTTCATGCCAACTGGATGCAATATCCGGAGAAATTCTTTCTTTTTCCGCACATCCGCTGCAAGGAGACTGCCATGACAAAATCCCCTAACGCATATTTTTGCTCCTCCTGCAAAAAAGTTTTTTTTCTGCCCGCCAAAAGCAAAACCGTGTGTCCCGAATGTCGGCAAAAACTTCTTTCTTTGGACTGCTCAGAAGAAGAATTCCAAAACTTTACCCAAGAAGAACAGGAAATTATTATTGAATCCAATGCATTGCGGGAACAAAAAATAAATGAGCGTCTGCAGTACGCCATAGAAAACCCCGATGCGGACCATGCCAAAATTTTACAGAAAATAGCATCTGATGCTGCCATAACCAAATGGAGCGTCATTGGCTTCGGTGTCCTTTTTCTTCTTTTTTATATATTGGAAGAATTTTTCTAATCATGCACATCATAAAAAACCCGCTGCCTCGGCGGGTTTTTTTATATATGACAACGTATTTTTAAATATTGCATTTTTAATCTTTCTTTAATTTTCATTTTGTACTGTCTGTTTAACGCCAATAAACAAACAGCAAAGGAGTTCAATATGAGCGTAAAACATACCGTAAAAATTATCACTCTGGGATCTGCCCTGTTTTTTTCCGCTCCCGTAATTTTCGGCATGGCAGCCTATGCCGGCCAAAATCCTCAGACACAAAACCAGTTCAGTCAAAACAACGGACATACGGTACCTATGAATACCCCCTCCCCAAATCAGCTGCCCCTTAATGTTCCCAAACAGCAGCTTGGCATGATGAATGCGCAGCAGGCAAAACAAATTGCCCTGCAGCATGCAGGATTTCATGACAATCAAATCAGCTCCCTGCGCATTGAACAGGAAATGGATGACGGAAGAATGGAATTTGAAGTGGATTTTAAAAGCGGTGATTATGACTATGAATACAAAATCAACGGCAATACAGGCCAAATCCTTTTCCATTCCTTTGAAAAAAGAAGATTAAACCTTTTAGGGGTGTTCAAAAGTTCCACTCCGGACAATCTTATTCAAAGCGATTACGCTGTACAGACAGCATTAAACCATGCAGGCTTAAAACAGCAGGATGTGGTCATGGGAAAATTTTCCTATGATTTTGACGACGGTGAACATATTTACGAAATCGGATTTTACAAAAATTATATAGAATACCAATATGAAATAGATGCCGAAACAGGCGAAATCTATAAATGTGAAGTTGATTACCATATCTGAACCGCAAAAATGCCTATATCAAAAACACATTGGAGGAAAGCTGGACATTTTCAGTGCCGGCAGGTATAACCATAAAAATGAAAAAGGATACCATTATGCAACCAGCCTTTCTTACTCCCTTTTTATGCTGCATGCTTCTGCTTGGCACAATCCTTATGCCCGAAAATATTTTGGCCGCACCTCTGAGCCCGGACGAAGCAAGAAAAAGAGCCCTTGAACATGCTGATGTTCAGGAAAAAGAACTCAAGCACATCCAAATAAAACAAGAATATGATAA
>CALUWZ010000058.1 GCA_944324625.1 uncultured Mailhella sp.
ATTTATTGAACATGACCTTGGTGAAGAAGGCAAGAAAAAAGCCGTTCTCGTGGTTTCCACTTCTGACCGCTCATCCATGGAACGCCTGAAAGCCGCCTACACCGCCACAGCTATTGCGGAATATTTCCGCGACCAAAACAAAAAAGTCCTGCTTATGATGGATTCCGTCACCCGTTTCGGCCGTGCCCAGCGTGAAATCGGTCTTGCCGCAGGCGAACCGCCCACCAGACGCGGTTTTCCGCCCTCTGTATTTTCCACTCTTCCGAAACTTATGGAACGGGCAGGCAATTCCGACAAAGGTTCCATTACCGCCCTGTACACTGTTCTTGTGGAAGGCGACGACATGACGGAACCCATTGCCGACGAAACGCGTTCCATTTTGGACGGACATATTATTTTATCCCGCAAGCTTGCAGCAGCCAACCACTATCCCGCCATTGACGTGCAGCAGAGCGTAAGCCGCGTTATGAACGCCATTGTCAGCAAAGAACATAAAAAAATGGCTCAGGAACTGCGCAAAATTCTGGCAAAATATGCGGAAGTGGAACTTCTAGTGCAAATAGGCGAATACAAAAAAGGCTCCGACCCCGATGCCGACAATGCCCTGAATAAAATTTCCAGCATCAATGCCTTTTTAAAACAAGGGCTTGATGAAAAATCCACCTTTGAAGAAACTTTGCAGGGACTTGCCAACGCTCTGAAATAATTATGGAAAAATATCCTTTGCAAGCTTTGCTCAATGTCCGCCTATACAGGGAAAAAAACGCCCAAAATGCAGTGCGGCAGGCAGAAAATCTTTATAAGGAAAGTGCGGCCAAATGCGAAAAACAAAAAGAAGCCATACAGCAGTATCATGAATGGCGTTTGTCAGAAGAAGAAAGAAAATATACAGAAATTTTGGGACATACATTAACTGTTGACGATCTGGAAAATTTCAAGCAGTATTTCAGTGCAATGAAAGCCAAAGAACTGGCTTTGGAAGAAGAACTGATGCAGCTTGAAAAAGCGCGGGAAGAAGCAAAAGCAAATATTGACATAAAAAAAGAAGAATTTAAAACTGCCAAAAAAAATACGGCAAAAATCGAAGCACACCAAAACATCTGGAAGCAGGAAGCAAAAAAAGAACAGGAACGCCGGGAAGATTTGGAAGCGGAAGAATTTAAACCTCTGGCACCCATTGGTACGGAAAACAGCGAATAACCTTCAGCACAGCGAGCGAGCCATGAGCAACATCAAATTCGATACGGACAGACTGAATCAAATCATCCAAAATTCATCAGCTGAAAAAAATGCGCAGCACGGTTCTGTTTCTCAGGATGACATTTCTTTTTTTGAAAGGGAACTGCAGCAAAAAGAAGAAAAAGACGAAAGCCGCAATGAACCCAAAACCTCGCCTTTTGAAAGTTTCTTTCAGGATGCCTTCAAAACAAAGGGAACAGAACAGACAGCCAATGTTTCCGCACCTTCAGCAAGTGCAGACCTTGGGGAAATCACGGAAAAAATGGTAGAACGCATTCTTGTTTCCGACCCGAAGGCAGGCGAACAGGAAATCCGCATAAAACTCAGTGACAATATTTTAAAAGACACCGAAATCAGCATAAAACGATTAAATGACGGCAGTCTGCAAATCCAATTGAGTTCAAACAACGCCAATTCACAGCAAACCCTTATTGCACAGCAGTTCGAGCTGAAAAGCCGGCTGGAGCGGCTGGAAAATACACAGGTTTCCGTTGAAGTTAACACGGACAGCCAAGAAAAAAACGATACGGAACAGCAATCCCGCGGTCTTTTTGATTTATACGATTATTACAAAAAAGACTGACTCCTATTCATAAGCCTGCATAAAAGAAAGAACTTTTTCCACAAAATTCTGTGTTTCCTTAAACGGCGGAATCCCCTTGTATTTCAACACATTGCCTGCTCCTGCATTATAAGCGGCAAGGGCAAATTCCAAATTTCCGTCAAAATAATCAAGCTGCTGCTTCAAATACTTTGTTCCTGCAAAAACATTGTCTTTGGCATCGGCTGGCTTAGTCAGTCCCAGTTCCTTTTGGGTTTCGGGCATAATCTGCATGGCTCCCACTGCGCCTTTATGCGAAACCGCATGAGCCACGAAATTGGATTCCGTCTTAATAACGGCCCATATCAAATTTTTTGCTATCCCATACCGCAAAGACGCTTGGGAAATAATCTCATTCCAATCGACAGGACTGCTTTTGTCATAATAAACATCGTAACTGACCATGTGCGGCAAAACAAGAAGTCTGGCATGCGGCGAAAGGGCATAAACATCCATTTCATCAATAAGCATTTCTTTTTTCCGCTCGGGTTTTTTGTTTTCATCCTTTCCGACAGGGGTAAGCCGTTCATAGCCGGTTTCTTCCGTACTTATTTCATAAGATAAAATCTGTCCCTGTTCCGCAGAAAACACCGCACCCGACGGTATTGCCCAAAGCAGGCACACACTCCCCCAAAATACAGGCTTATTCATCGTTTATCTTGGAAAAAAACAGCTCTATCAAATTACTGCCGTCCGCATAACTGTATGCAAAATGCTTGACTAAGGATTTAATAAGATATATGCCGAGGCCGCCTATAGGTCTGTCTTCGGCAGAAGAAGTCAAATCAGGACTCGGCGCTTCCAAAAAAGGATTAAAAGGCTTGCCGTTGTCAGAAACCCAAAAACAAAAAAACTCCTCATTATCAAGGAAAACTGTGCGGCAGCCCACTTCAGCCTTGCCCTGCTCGCTGTCTTCATAGGCATACATGAACACATTCACAAGCAATTCTTCGGCAGCCAGTTCGATTTTTGTACGCAAAAACTCACAGCCTTCAGGCAGATTGTCACTGATAAAAACATTGACTTTTTGCAGATTTTCCAAATTGGCAGGAACTTTCAATACAGGCATACGGCCTCACTTTGTTACAGGTTTAAGGCTTCTTCTTTGGTATTGCAGATTTTTAAAATGGAAAGAAAACTGGAAATTTTAAACACGTCATAAACCATAGACTGCAAACCAAAAAACACCAAAACGGATTTTTTGACTTTGCTCATCTTTTCCATCATCAAAATGCCCCTGAGGCCTGCGGAACTGATATATTCAAGTTCCGTCATATCAACCAAAACCTTGGAAAAACCTTTTTCCAGCTGTTCTTTGCAGCGTTCTTCAAAAAGAGAAACAGACGTTGCGTCCATACGGCCGCTCAGCGCCACAATGCATAATGTATCCTGTTCCGTTACGGTAATATTCATATCTGACTCCTGACTTTCTTTATTGATAACTTAAAAGCAAACCTTGACTTATTTTCAGCCAGCCGTCCAAAGTAACAAAAAGCAGCAATTTAAACGGCAGGGAAATGGTCATGGGAGAAACCATCATCATGCCCATGGCCAAAAGAATATTGGAAATAATTAAATCTATCACAATAAACGGCAAATACAGAAAAAAACCAACCTGAAAAGCCTTGGTCAGCTCGGAAATGGTAAAAGCAGGAATTAAAATAAGAAAATTTTCTTCAGAAACAAAACTCTGTTTGTCCTTGGGCCAAATTTTTTGGGCAGTCTGTACAAAAGCCTTGGTAATGGCGGGATCTGTATTTTTCACAAGAAAATCTTTCAAAGGCCCGGAAACTTCCTGCGCCAAACCAATAGCCTGAGCAGGCTGCAGATCAACCGGTATTTCTTTTTGTTCCAAAATCCCTTTCATATCCATGCACATGGGAGCCATAATGAACAGAGTCAAAATCATGGCAAGGCCATTCATGACCATGGTGGGCGGAATCTGCTGAACCCCAAGAGCATTGCGCACAAGCGACGTAACCACAATAATTTTTACATACGATGTAACCATCATAAGAAAAAAAGGAGCTAAGCCGAGAGAGGCAAAGCCTACAATAAAATATACGGGATTAATTCCGCCGAACATGACATATCCTAATGAAACAATTCGGTAATCTGTACGCCGACAGTACCGTTGATATCCACAATTTTTCCTTTGCCCGCGGCTTTTCCCTGCACCATGAGCGTAACGGGAGCAAAAAAATCCTTATCAAGGGCAAAAACATAGCCTGCTTTAATATTCTGCAGTTCCTGCAGTGAAATAACGCGTTCATCAAGAGAAAAATGCACATTTACGCAAATATCGGAAACAGCCATGCCCTGCGGAGCATTTTCAAGGCCTTCCTCCCTGTTTTCGGCTTCAGCAGCCTGTACGGTATTTTCATCTGTATTTTGAGTCATGGTGTTTTCCCCGTTATCGATATGCTGCGTACCTGCACCCTGCAAATCAGGAGCTGCCTGCACCCATCCCAAAACATTAACGCTGTATTCCCTAAATTCAGCAGAAAAATAAGCATATTCATCATAACCCGCAGTGCCTTTTTCCGCTTTCTGCACATGCGGATAAACCCGAAGCAGAGAATTCTGCCCGTAATATTCATCAAAAAGAATAATATCACCGTGTTCCAGCGCCGCAAAATCCGAAACAGGCAGAACGGTTTCGGCAAGGGAAAAATGAATCTGCACGGGAACATCAGGAACATTCAAAGCCTGTGCTGAAGGCAAAGGCAAAATGCCTGCCATTTTGTCAAGCAGGGAAAGAGCCTGCATGTCTTCGGGAATGCTGACAAAACAAAGAGAGGACCACGGCCCGTCCTTGTCAGGCTCGGCAATTTCCCATACAAAAGCCAGATACGGCTTATCTTCACAAAAAACTTCTTCGTAACTGATATCGGCGATTTGCGCCTGTTCTCCCATTGCGCCGCAGAATTTCTGCATATACGGCAAAAGCAGGCTTTCCAGCAAAGCCTGTTTCAAAGCTTCGGGAAAAAGTCCGGAATACAGTGCGCTTAAATCCTCTGCAGTCCCGTCCTCATTTTTCACAGCAGGATGCAAAAGCAAAAAATCATCTTTTTCAAAGGCAATTTTAAATTCCGTATTGCCTGTTTTCAGTGTCAGAACAAAGGCGCATGAAGAATATTTTTTACCGAAAAGCGGTTTTAATGCTGCCTGTTTAGCGCAAAATTCAAAATTTCCCAGCAGTTCAAACCCGTAAAAGAAATTGCCGAAACGTGCGAGATACGGGGACAGGCTTTCAAATTTTTTTGTTTCAAACTGTACTGTACTCATAAAATTTCCTTCATGCATTCCTCTTTGACCATACAGTTTTTTTTGTTTAAACGCAAGCAAATCAATAACAATGCAGCCAGCCTTTATGCATGGCAGGGCAGGCAGAAAGCTGCCTGCTTTGCCGTGCATGCGGTTTATGGTCTTTTCATGTCAAATACAGTTATTTTATGAGAACCGTCCGTTTCAATTTTCATCTGAATATGAAAGGCAAGAGAGGCAGCGGAATCTGACCGAATATCCATTATCACGGTACCGTCTGCCTGCTCGGCAGCCTCCATAATGGAATTGCCGTGTTCACTGTACTGTCCGCCGAAAAACAGCGTGCTGTACATTCTGGCCATAACAAGCGATGCCTGAGAAAATGCCTGCAAAACGCGGCGCATCTGCCCATAGGAATGGGTCATGCCGCCGACTTTGGCTATAATATCTTTAAACAGGGGGTAATCGGGATTATTTGAATTATCATCAATAAAATGAGGATGAACACTCAGCGTGTCACCGTTAGAGCTTTTGAATGACAGCAAGGCATTGAAATCCTGTCTGCGAAAATCAGTGACTAAGCCAAAAGCGTTGTCCTCTGTTATGTCGCGCAAGGAACTCATTGACATGTCCGCCCTGATATCAGCCAAAGACAAGCTTGCTCCCGGTTTGGTCAGCTCAAGCATCTTCCTGGGCGAAACCCCCAAATTAAAATTGAGCATGGTATTCTGCAGTATTGTTTCCTTAGATGCTGAAGGATCGGCGGCTTTCTGCAATTTCATATACTTATCCGTAAATGAGCCGATAATCACCGCCCCTGCGTTTTCTTTGTTCAAATCTGACGGAGCCTTGCCGCCTATCAAACACTCCCAAAGCTGTTTGGGAGAAAGCGGTTTGCCTTTGTTTGCCGCCATTGCCCGAAAAAGCTCATCAGAAGCCGAAGCCACCATATTGGGAATAAAAGACTTAAATCTATGCCTGCCGGCACTTTCAAGCAGATTATCCGCAGCCGAACTCAAAAAATCCCACTCTTCTTTGGAAAAAGGCGGAATATGCATTGCCAGTACCCGTTCCGTATTGCTTATCTTCCTGCCTGCTAACGAACTTAATTCACGCATGCACCCTATGCTTTCACCTGCAGGAACCTGTGACGGATGAGTGACTTCATAACTATAATAAAACTGCGGATCAAGCTTTGCATTGCCCTTTGTTTCCAAAGTAACGGCACTGCGCAGCTGCGTCAGCGATTCGGCAAGAGCCAAAACCGTTTCATTTTCGGCTGCTGAAAGATTTTTTTCCTTTAAAAGCCACAGAAAAGATCCCGCCACCCTGCGAGCCAGCCCGCTGTTCAGATTTTCTGCCAAATCCTGCATATTCTGCTCTGACAGATTCGCCTGTTTCAAGGCGGCATTTATCATAAATTTGCAGGAATCCTGCACACCGGCAAAATTCTCCGGAAGTGATTTTCTGACATCATAATATTTTTGCGCAAGACTTCTTGCACTCTGCGCAAGCTGCATGCCGCTGGGATCAGGACTGCTCATATCCTTCAGGGCGATCCCGATTTCCTTTGCCCCGAGGGCAAAATCCGTTATCGCCTTCAAATCCCGCATACCGCTGGAAACAACACATTCTTTGAGCAAAGCCTTTTCTGCCGCGCTGAAAAGAGGCTCATTCTGTTCGTTGAACTGAAGCCCTTTGGCAGAAAGATCCGTTTGTTCAGGCAAATTGTCTATTTGCTCAAGAACTGCCTTCAGCTCCAGCAGGCCTTTGGTAATCTCCGTTTCGGCAAGCCTGTGCAGTACGGCGGTATCTATGCTTTTTCCCTGTTCCGCAGCTTCAGACACGGCTTTATTGACCGCATCTCCAACAGCTTCAGAAAAAGCAGAAACAGCAATTGCATGCGGATCAATTCCTTCCAAATTGTGCTTTTGAGAGGCTGAAGCAAAAACATCCAAAAAGGCTTGCGGCACTTCTTCGGCAATTCTGCCCGTATTTGCAATGTAGGCGGAAAAAACCGCTTTGCCCAGTTCCCTGTTGGCAGCGGCAAGCTCCTGTGCGGCCTGATTCGGATCTGCAGGCGCGGCAGGCTGCGGAATGCGCATGCCGTAATTTTCCGCAAAAGCCCGAAGTGCGGGAGAAAAGTTTTCAGGTTTGACATTGCGTTGAAAGTTCTTTTCAAGGAAATCTTCAAAAAGCCTGCCGTTCCGTTCAACGGCATCTCTGTCGCCGGGGACGGCAGACTGCGCTTCTTCAAGATTAAATGCCACACGCTGTTCATGGCTCATCAGAGAAAGAAGGGCTTTGGCATGTCCTTCCAAAGCACGGTAAATCCCCATGCCAATCCCGAAAAATTTCATGCCTCGGGCACCGCCGAGCCCTCCTGCCGCCAAGCTGTTCAAAGACTGCACTTCACAGGCAAGCTTGCCGAATTTATTAACCGTCCTGGCCAATACTTCATTATACTGTACAGGTTCCAGTCCTCTTCTTGCCAAAAGAAGCTTTATGGAATCAGCGGCAAATACGGACGCATCGCTGGAGCCGAAATCCCCTTTTATGCTGTGCGCTGCAGAATTCACGGCATCTGCATAATCCGCAAGTTTTTGCATAAATTCGTCATTGATTTCCGCACTGTCATTCAAAAGCGGTTCCAAAACAACATCGCCTGCAAGCATGATATTAAGATAACGGGACATGGCTGCGGGCGTGAGAGGAGGATCAATTTCAACGGGCGGATTTTCTGCCATCTGCAAAAATTCCGAAAGCAGCGCTTTATTTTCTTCAATAAATTCCTCAACTGCACGGGTAAGAGCTTCGTTTGACTGATCTTCAGCGGGAATTTGTCCTCCGCCCGCAAGTTCCGTAACTATTTCATTTGCCCGTTCCGCAACTTTCGGATTATGCCCTATGGCCGCCGCAAATTCCTTCGGAAAATTATACCGCTCCATGACAGGTTCTGCGGCTTTGGTTCCCAAAATTTCCGTCATGAACCCCTTCACCGCATGCACGCGGTCTGCTTCTGTATTCAAAGATACTTCAGTTCCCAGTGCATAACCGACAAATGCCTTAAATCTTCCGCTGCCGATAAAAGGTTCTGCTTCAATTAGAGCATTAAGCAGACTGCCCGCAGTCCGCACATTTTTCAATGCATCAGCAAAATCTTCCGGAAGATCATGCAGCATATTCAGCAATGCTTTGTTTTCATTGACATAAGACATCATAAAATCATCAGCGGAAAAACTGTCAAAATCCGCAAGCATCTTATCCAGCGTCCTGCCGACAAAACCGCTGTCCCCAAGTATGGGCCCGCAGTGATTGCTCAAAATTCTTTGAGCCGCATCATTCTTTTTTACTGACCCCAAATCAGGAAGAGCCGTAAAAAAAGACAGCCTCTTGGGTGCGACTTCGCAGAGATAATAATCTTTTACCGCCTGCCTTATTTCATCGGGAGCATTCAGCGCATGCCCTCTCATCACCGCAAACTGCCCGAAAGACGTGCCGTGCCCCTGCGGAATTTTATGGGCCACTGCCAATTCCTTGCCGAGTTTTACGGCTTTTGCCACTTCCATTGCCAGTCGGGTCTGTTTGACTTGGCCGGCAGTAAGCGGTTTTCCCTCGTTAATCAATTTTTCAAGCGGCGCACGCACTTCAGCCGCAAATTCCATATAACGGCGGTCATTCAAAACCGAGTTTAAAAAAGCCGCAGCTGCTGCTGCATTTTCTGCCCTGCGGGCAGATACGGAAAGTTTTTTCAGTCCGTGCAGGCCTGAACGGTTTTCAACAGACATTTCATCCTGACTGACGTATAATTTTGTGCTGTCGGAAAGTGCGGCAGCATGCTGAAAAAAAGTATTTGCGTCAATGGGCATAAAAAAGTCTCCCCCAATAAACGTTTTATAAACAAAATCTAAATCCGAATGAACCGCATATCAGCCATTTCGCTGTTCTGAACGGTTTCATCTTGATTTTCTGCGGCTTTTATTCTTTCTTCAATGATTTTTTTCTGTTCTTTTTTCATTTCTTCAAAATAACCGTTCCATTCCTGCGCAAGCAAAATAACCGCGTTCAGCTTTTGAATGAATTCTTCCTGAGAAAGACCGTAAATCGGCAGAACATAATTATATCCTACCATATTTTTGTTTCTGTCATAACTCAGAACGCCGCCCTTTGATTCCATCAGCAGAAAATTGGCAGAAAGCAGGCCTTCCAGAACTTCCGCATCATTGTAGCCGTCCAGATATCCAAGCTCCGCATACACAACAAAACTGCGGTCGGCTTCGTTCCACTGCAGCAGCAAAACTTTGCCGTCAAGCTCAAAGGCCGCCGCCCCTGTCTGCGAAAGCTCTATTTCAATTCCCAATTCTTTGCCCAAACTTTCCATATATGCTCCGGATTCCGACATACTGCCTCCTCTTTAACATAATTGCACAAACATATTTGCGAAATTCATGCCAAATCATATTTTATTTTATATCATAATAACACAATAAAATAACAAAAGAAAGTTAGTTGGGGCAAATAACAAAAAACTTTTTCGTCCAATAAAGTTGCTGAACAACAAACGAGTGCCAACAAAACTGGCAATAAAACCGCAATTTCCCTTTTTCCTTTTTATTGCAATTTAATCTTGTTTTTACTATACTTTATCATCATAAAAATTTTTCCGCCACAAGGAACACTGCATGAATCAGCATGAAATAATGGAAAAACTGTCACAGCAAATGGGGATAACGGTCAAATTCAATGAAATGGGACTTTGCCGCCTGCGTTTTGACAAAAAATTTATTGTAGATTTTGAAACAGCCGATAACGAAACGGCAATGTATATTTACTGCAGCCTCGGCCCGCTGCCCGAACAAAACCAAAATGCACGGATTTTGCAGAGAATGATGCAGGCCCATTATCTCGGCAGGGAAAGCGGACAATGCTGTTTCGGCCTTGACGGCAGCAATGTCATGCTCTTTATGCGTTACGAATTTGCGGGTGCCAAAGACAACGATTTATATACCCTGCTGGAAGAATTTCTGGATACGGCAGACTTCT
>CALUWZ010000059.1 GCA_944324625.1 uncultured Mailhella sp.
GAAAATGCGGAACAGGGAAAAGGATATTCCTTCAAAGATTTTGCAGAGCTTGTGCTTGCGGGAAAAGAAAATTAATCTGAAAAAGAGCTGTAAAAAGCTCTTTTTTTTATCGGAAAAGCTTGCAAGTTTTGCCGCGGTGCTTATTTGTATATTGAGGTAAAATTATGAACAGCAATACGTCAGAAAACCAGCCCTTGCTTGACAATGAACAGGACATTCAGGAACCGAAACTGTATAAAGTCATTATGCACAATGATGACGTGACCACCATGGATTTTGTGGTGCAGGTTCTTGTGGACGTATTTCACAAAAGCGTGGAAGACGCCTCTGAAATTATGATGAAAATCCATACCCAAGGCAAGGAAATCTGCGGAATATATCCGCGCGAAATAGCGGAATTCCGCATATACAGAACATTGAATCTGGCACGCAGTGCCCATTTTCCGCTTTTATGCACCATGGAAGAAACGGACTGAACGCGTACCGCAATATATAAGGAATTTTTATGGGAAGATCACTTATGCAGGCTCTTGCGCTGGCAGTCCTGCAAATACGCAACAAACGCCATGAATTTATGACGCTTGAACATATTTTGCTTGCCATAACCTTTGAAAAAACAGGACAAAGAATTTTATCGGCCTGCAATATAGATATACATGAACTGCGTCAAAATCTGGAAAAATATCTTGAAGAAAACATGAACACAGTTTCTCCCGAAGAAAAGGGAGAAATCATGCAGACCCCTGCCGTAACCAGAGTTTTGGAACGCTGCCTCAGAGAACAGGCAAAAACCAACAAACAGGCGGAAATCGGCAATTTTCTTGTACACCTTTTTTCCGAACAGGACTGCTGGGCTTTGTATTTTCTGAAAAAACAAGGTCTTATCCTTGAAACAGTTGAAGATATAGCAAGCCGTGAAAAAGCAAGCTCTGCCCCTGCCATTGAAAATATCATTATAAGCGATATCAATGACATGGCAAACCCTGAAGATTTGCAGCAATATAAAAACTCCCTGCAGAAAGGAACAGAACAAAACAAGGAAGAAAAACAGTCTGCCTTGGAACACTTTACCGTTGACCTTATTGCCAAAGCAAAACAGGGAAAAATAGATCCGCTCATCGGCAGGGAAAACGAACTGCAGCGCACTTTGGAAGTATTGTCCCGCCGAAAAAAAAACAATCCGCTTTTTCTCGGCGAGCCGGGAACAGGCAAAACCGCCATTGCCGAAGGCGTGGCCCTTGCAGTTGCAAACGGCAATGTGCCCAAGGAATTCACCCACTGCAGAGTTTTTGCCCTTGATCTGGGCGCTCTTTTGGCAGGAGCCAAGTACCGCGGCGATTTTGAAAACCGCCTCAAACAGGTGGTCAAGGAACTGCAGGAAGTCCCTAATTCCATATTGGTTATAGACGAAATCCACACCCTTGTGGGCGCAGGCGCCACCAGCGGAGGCTCCATGGACGCCTCCAATCTGCTCAAGCCCATACTGGCAAGCGGAGACCTGCGCTGCATAGGCTCCACCACCTATGAGGAATACAGAAACCACTTTGAAAAAGACCGTGCCCTGTCACGCCGTTTCCAAGTCATTGACATCAAGGAACCGAGCCGTGACGACTGCCTTGCCATTCTGCAGGGCCTGCAAAAATATTACGAAAAATTCCACCGCGTCAAATACGGCAAAGGCGTTCTGGAAGCTGCCGTGGATTTGTCCGTAAAATACATGCAGGACAGACTGCTGCCCGATAAGGCCATTGATATTCTGGATGAAGTGGCAGCCTCCGTAAAACTTGGTTTTTACAAAACAAAAGGACAGGAAGAAGAACACAGAAAAACCCTGCCCATTACCGTAAAGCATGTGGAAGAAACCATAGCCCGCATGAAAAACATTCCGGTTTCCCAAGTCAGCACGGACGAAAAAAACAAACTGCGTTCTCTGAAAACTGACCTTTTGGCACGCATTTTCGGACAGAACGAAGCCATCGAAACCGTCACCAATGCCATTTGGCGCGCACGGGCAGGCCTTGGCGGCGAAAACAGACCGCAGGCAAGCTTTTTGTTCCACGGCCCAACAGGCGTGGGCAAAACAGAACTTGCCAAAAATATTGCCGAACTTCTGGAAATTCCGTTTTTGCGCTTTGACATGAGCGAATACATGGAAAAGCATGCCGTAGCCCGTCTTATAGGTTCGCCTCCGGGCTATGTGGGCTTTGAACAGGGCGGCCTTCTGACCGATGCCGTACGCAAAAATCCCCATGCCGTACTGCTTCTTGACGAAATAGAAAAAGCCCACCCCGATATTTACAATATTCTCCTGCAGGTCATGGATTATGCAACACTGACGGACAATAACGGCCACAAAGCCGATTTCCGCCATGTCATATTGATTATGACCACCAACGCGGGCGCAAACGAAATGCAAAGCCACAGTCTCGGCTTTACGGACAGAGGCAATAAACAGGCCAGCGGCAAAAGCATAAAAGCCGTGGAAAATACGTTCAGCCCCGAATTTCGCAACAGACTGGACGCCATGATAGGCTTTAACAGCCTGACCACGGAGCAAATGCATCCCATTGTGGATAAAGTCCTGCTCAATCTCAAAAACGGACTTTTTGACAGACAAGTATTCTTTGAACTGACGGCTTCAGCCCGTGAATGGCTGGCACGCAAAGGCTATGACCCGAAACTGGGGGCAAGGCCTCTGCAGCGCCTTGTACGGACGGAAATTGAAGACGTTCTGGCAAAAGAAGTGCTGTTCGGAAAGCTTGCCAAAGGCGGGAAAGTTAAAGTCATTGCCCAAACACCCGATGCCGAACATTTGGAATTCATCTTTGAAAAGCCCGCAAAAAAAACTGCGGATAAAAAAAATAAAATTCCTGCACAGGAAAATGCCGAAAAATAAAAGGAGGTCCGCCTCCTTTTTTTATATAAATTTAACACACATTCCTAAACAGCGGACGCTTAAATACACGCTTGACAGCAGAGTTTTCGGCATATACGCTGTATTGCAATTAACATAGGGTAAAATAATATTTCCGCACCCTCGGCAGGGCCTCTGACGGCAGTCTCTCCGCTGCACAGGCGGTCAGCAAACAGCCGGCAAAACAACAGATTTCAGCAAACATTTTCCCATGCACAGCTATATTTTTTTGGACAACGACCTCTGGTTTCCTTCCCATGAATTTGCCGGCAAAGACGGACTTCTCGCCATAGGCGGCGACCTTTCGCCGGAACGGCTTATACTGGCCTACGAAAACGGCATTTTTCCGTGGTACGGCGAGGGAGAACCGATTTTATGGTGGTCTCCCGACCCGCGTTTCGTGCTTTTTCTGGAAGATTTCCATTTAAGCAAAAAACAGCAGAAAACCATACAAAAAAGCAATTTTTTAATCACGGAAAATCATTGCTTTGCCGAAGTGATAAAACTGTGTGCAGCCGTCCCAAGAAATACTCAAAACGACAAACACGCCACATGGATTACCAAAGACATGCAGAACGCCTACATCAATCTGCACAGACACGGCATAAGCCACAGCATTGAAGTTTGGCACAGGGAAAAGCAAAACAGCATCAGCATGACAGAAAACGGCGAAACTTGGTATCTTGCAGGCGGCCTGTACGGCGTGCTGACAACCCGTGTTTTCTGCGGAGAATCCATGTTCTGCCTTATGCCCGAAGCCTCACGGGCTGCCCTTGCCTATCTTGTGCATAAACTCCGTCAGGCAGGACACATTCTCATTGACTGCCAAAGCCCAAGCCCCCATTTTGTCCGCATGGGAGCAAAAAACATTTCACGCCGAGAATTCTTGGCTTACCTGAACAGCAATGCACAGTACCATGAACACAATTTTTGAAACACCCCGCCTTTATCTGCGGCGGCTCATGCCTGCCGATTATGCAAATCTCTGCCGCAGCCTGCAGGACAGAGAAACCATGTACGCCTACGAACACGCCTTTTCCGGCGAAGAAGTGCAGACATGGCTCAGCAAACAGCTTGCGTCTTACCAAAAATACGGATTCGGGCTCTGGGCTGTCATCCGAAAAGAAGACAATATGTTTTTGGGGCAATGCGGCATTACCATGCAAAAACTGCATGACAGCCTTGTACCTGAAATCGGCTATGTTTTTCAAAAAGAATTTTGGGGCAGGGGCTATGCCTTGGAGTCTGCCCGTGCCTGCAAAGAATATGCTTTTTCCGTGCTCGGTTTTGCAGCGGTTTATTCCATTATTCGGGAAAACAATTTTCCTTCCCTGCGTCTGGCGCAGAAAAACGGCATGACCAAAACAGGAAGCATTGTCAAATATTATTACGGAATAAACATGCCCCATGACGTGTATTCCGTATCTGTTTCTGACAGCAAAAAGCCGCAGCCCGTTCATCGCAGTTTTGTGCTGAATAATATTTTCTGATTAAATTCAAGCAAACTGCCGTTCCGCGCTGAAATAAAGCCATAAAAAAAAGCTCTTGCGAGCTTTTTTATTCATCGGGAAAATGTCTTTCGGAATATCCTTTAAGCAGTATGCCCGTCAAATTCACAGGCAAAGATGTATCTTTAACCAACCTTCTGGCGGCCTCCAGCGTTGTTACTCTGGGCACCCCGTGCTTTGGCACAATCATATCCGCAAACGCATTGGCCACCATGGAAATACAGCCGTTATCGGAAATTTTGTCCACAGTAAGACGCAAAGGATAGCCGCTGCCGTCAATGCGTTCGTGATGTTCCACCACGGCTTGGATAATGCCAGCATGGCTTATGCCGAATTTATTGGCCAAAATGGCGCTTTGGCGCACATGAGCCTGATATTTTTCGGTTTCTTCCTTATTAAGGGCGCTTGATTTGTAGACTATATGCGCAGGCACTTTGCAAAGGCCGATATTATGCAAAATAAGACCGAGAGCCAAGCGGTCAAAGGCTTTTCTGTTTTCGGCTTTATTCAGCTTCAGATACAGCCAGCAGCCGATAATCAGCGTTGTTATGCTGTGGGAAGCAATTTTAAATTCGTTTTTTTCGATTTTAGGCACAAAAGCATCAAGACGTTTAGGGTCTTTCCAAATATATTCCGTAAAGACCATAACGTCTTTATAAAGCGGTTCATAATAAGCAGGCAAAGGCTGTTCAATGAGATTTTCAAGACGCATCTGCAAAGCCTGAAACAAAATCTGCACAATTTCCGCTTCCAGCAAATGGGAATTGAAAAGCACAAGTTCCGCCTGCTTTGCAATCAAATCCACATAAATATGCTGATCACTTCTGGAAACGAACAAAATTCCCTCTTTGCAGGCCTCATGAATATTTTCCAGCTGTTCATTGGTAAGACGCACATCTTTTTTGGCAACGGGATAGAGCTGGGAAATATCTTCCTGAAAAATAAACAAATCCACTTTAGGCCGATATTTGGGAAAACTTTGCAGGATTTCCATGCTTATCGGATAATATTCTTCACTGATGGACTCTTTGCTTTTTTTACTCATTTCCTATGCCTGTTTCGTATAAATTTTTACTAAGTTCGTACCTTGAGCCTGTAAATGCTGAGGCTGATCGCCCACGGTAAAGACTATTTTCGCTCCGTGCGGAATCTGCGAAAAACCGTCCACAAATTCCTGAACCCGTATTAAATGACTGGACTGTTCGGAATTTTTGACAAAATACGGCGTAATGCCCCAAGCAAAATTCATTTTATGCAAAACATTTTTGGAAAGCGTCAGTGCATAAATCACATGCTTTGGCCTGCATGATGAAAGATACAGCGCACTTTTGCCGGAACGCGAATGCACAACAAGGGCATAAGCATTTGCTTTTTCAGCAAGCAGGCATGCCGAGTATGCCAAAAATTCAGGCAAACCGCAACTGTATTCAGGCGTTTTTAAAACATTATTTGCCAAAAAATATTCTTCTGCCTCAGTGGTGATCTGCCGCATGTAACGCACCGTTTCCACAGGATATTCACCCATTGCCGTTTCTTCGGAAAGCATGACGCAGTCCGCGCCGTCAAGCACTGCATTGGCAACGTCCGTCACTTCCGCCCGCGTGGGACGGTTGGAATTGACCATGGACAAAAGCATCTGTGTTGCAACGATAACGGGTTTTGCCGCCTGATTGCAGGCTTTGATAATGCGTTTTTGTATGGAAGGAAGAAGAGGAAGAGAACATTCAACGCCCAAATCGCCGCGCGCAACCATAATCATATCGCTTTCGGCAATAATGGCATCCAAATTGTCAAGAGCCATCTGACGCTCCAGTTTGGAAACAACGGGAAGTTCCGCCCCAAGTTCCTTCATTTTGGAACGCAGCAAAATAATATCCTCAGGCGTCTGCACAAAGGAAAGAGCAACAGCGTCAACCCCAAGCTCAATGCCCGTGGCAAGATCTTTCATATCCTTTTCGGTCATGGCAGGCATGTTTATGGCCTTGTGGGGAATGGTCAGGCCTTTTCTCGACGTAATGATGCCGTAACTTTCGGACTCGATAAGAACGCCGAATTCCAGACATTCCTTCACTTTAAACTGCAGGGCGCCGTCCGCCAAAACCAAGGTATCCCCCGCTTTCATGTCACGGAGCAAATTTTCATAGCTAAAAGGAATAAAAGGATATTCATCGGAAAATTTTTGCGTGCCCAAAAACAGCACATCACCGAACTGTACCTGATAACATTCGCTTTCCAGCACGCCGATACGGATTTTCGGCCCCGACAAATCCTGCAGCACAGTCAAATGAGTGCCCAATTTTGCCTGCACGCTGCGTATCGCCGCAATAACGGAACGGAAAAATTCCTTGTTGCCGTGGGAAAAATTCAAGCGGAAAATATTCACGCCCGCTTCGGCAAGCGCAAAAATCGTTTCTTCATTGGCAGAATTCGGACCGATGGTCGCAATAATTTTCGTTCGCATACTCACTCCTTTTGCTTATTTTCAGTATGCCAAAATTTATTTTTTTTGTCGAGTTATAAAGTATAATCATTGAATATTTATAGCCTTTTCTTGCATAAAACCGTTCTTATCAACAATTCTGCAATTATTATAACAAGATATAAAAAAAATTATTATTCCTTGACAAAATTCTTTTTTAGTGAAAAAGTGGGAAAAAGTGGTAAGAAGTGGGTTAAAATGAATTTTCGAGGCAGAACACAGCGCAGCTTGGACCCGAAAGGGCGTTTCATGCTTTCTCCCGAATACAGAGAAAGTCTGTTTCTGCGCATGCAAAAAAGCGAAAATCCCCTCTCCGAACCGCACCCATCCCTTCTTACGCAAGAACACAATACAATTATATCATCCCCTTCCGACAGCCTGTCCGAAAAAAAGGCAGAAGCTGAAATAAAACTCGTCATCACCACATACGACAGCTGTCTTGTGGCATATCCGTGGCCTGACTGGCTCAAACTTGAAGAACAATTTACCAAAATCGCCAATCCTTCCTCAAAAGTGCGTGCATTCCGCCGTCTTTTCATAGGCGGAGCCGAAGAACAAACCCTTGACGCACAGGGAAGAATACGCCTTTCTCAAGAACATCGCGAATACGCGCATTTAGATAAAGAAATCACTATATTGGGTCTTACCAACCGTTTTGAAATATGGAACCCCGTCCTTCTTAAGCAAAGCATGGAAGAAATTGATTTTAATGCAGTAAGCGATGAACTTGGCGAAAGCGGAATAGATTTTGCCCTATAGAGCTGCTTATGACTGTTACCGCTCAAAACGCAAACCATATTTCCGTGTTATTGCAGGAAGTTATTCATGCTTTAATGAGTGATGAAAATAAAGCCGTCCAAAACCCGTGGTTTATGGACGGAACGCTGGGACTTGCAGGACACAGCAAAACCCTTCTGCAGGAATTTCAAAAAATCGGTATAAAAGCCAATCTCTGCGGTCTGGACAGAGATCCCGACGCCCTTGCCCGTGCAAGCGAAAACCTCAAGGATTTCGGCGGACAATGCCATCTTTTTGAAAGCGATTACGCCTCCTTTGAAAATGTTCTTCCCGAAATTCAAAATCCGCTGTTCAACGGCGTTCTTCTCGACCTTGGCGTCAGCTCCCTTCAGCTTGACGTGGCAGAACGCGGTTTCAGCTACCACAAAGAAGGCCCGCTGAACATGCGCATGGACAAAGGGTATCTGCAAAAGCGCGAAGCCAAGCCCTATTCCGAAACTGCCTACAGCTTTGTAAACAAAGCGGATTTCAATACGCTTAAGCAGGTTATTGCCGAACTCGGCGAAGAACCGCAGGCAGGCCGCATTGCCCGTTCCATTGTCGACAAGCGTCAGGAAAAACCCATTGAAAACACAAAAGAACTTGCGGATATAGTTTATTATGCCTATCCCCCGAAATGGCGCGCCACCGCAAGAAACCACCCTGCCACCCGCACTTTTCAGGCCATCCGCATGTATGTCAACGATGAACTCGGCCAGCTGAACAAATTTCTGGACCGCATTCTTGACCACGTAGCGCCAAACGGAATTATTGCCATTATCACTTTCCATTCTCTGGAAGACAGAACAGTCAAGCAAAAATTCAAGGAATGGGCAACGGACTGCATCTGTCCCGCGCATATTCCCGTATGTGTCTGCAACCATAAAAAAACTGCCGAAGTGCTGACCAAAAAGCCCATACTTCCGAGCAAAGAGGAATGTATGCTCAATCCGAGGGCAGGCAGCGCAAAACTGCGCATAGCAAAAAAACTCGGCTGAAAGGATAGAAAAGATGAGCAACCGGCAAGAAAATCAGCAGCCTGTTCTTCCCCGCAGCGGCAGCGGCGGCACTTGGGGCTTATGCATTGTCATCTCCCTGCTTTTCAGTCTGGCAGCGGGCGTGGCTCTTATTTGGATAAGCATTGCCCGCAATGATTTGGGATATGAAATTTTCAAACTGCAGAAAGAAATCGACAACGGCATTGCCCATATCACCAAACTGGAAGTGGAAAGGGACAGCCTTCTTTCTCCCTATGTGCTGCATGAAAAAGCAAAAGAACTCGGCCTGCGCATTGCAGACCCCGGACAAATCAGACGATTAATCGACTAGAGCGCTTATGATACCGAGAACACAGCAGAAAAATACAGGCTTACGCCGAAAAAACAAGCCCAATACCAAGAAAACGGCTCCATCAGCGCCAAAACGCAGCTGGCTGCCGGAATCCCTGCGCAGACTGGATATTTCCAAAATCCGTTTTCAGATTGTGGCCCTTGTTTTTATTGCGCTCTGGACAATTTTATGGGGCAGGGCCTTTTACCTGCAGATCATCATGGGGCCCGAACTTCGGAACATGGCCTCCAAACAGCACCATTTTACTCAGCTTGTGGAAGCAAAGCGCGGAAACATTTACGACCGAAACGGACAAATTTTGGCCCGCAGCGTGGAAGCAAAATCCGTTTATGCACACCCCAAACAGGTTTCAGACCCCGAATTTGCCGCAAAAACCCTTGCGCCCATTCTGGACCTCGACCCCAAAAAACTGACAGAACGCCTGAAACAGGACCGTTCTTTCATCTGGCTTAAGCGAAAAATTGACGATGCCGCAGCAACGGCCATTCAAAAATCCAATATCCCCGGCATAGGCCTTAGCACGGAATACGAACGGGTCTATCCCTACAAACATCTTGCGGGACAGCTCCTCGGCTTTGTCGGCGTGGACAATAAAGGGCTTGAAGGCGTGGAGCGCGCTTTCAACGACATTCTTGTGGGCAGCTCCCAAAAGCAGGTAGTGCCGCGCGATATTGCAGGCCGTGCCCTTTACGACATTGACGATACGGAAAGCCGCGGCAAGGATTTATACCTTACCATTGACGTACAGCTCCAATTCATTGCCGAAGAAGTTATTTCAAAAGCCGTGGAAACCCACAAGGCAAAATGGGGCGGCGTGCTCATTGCCGACGCAAAAACAAGCAATATTCTGGCATGGGCGCAGTATCCGTTT